>NZ_JAKFEF010000067.1:0-83096 GCF_036675785.1 Aromatoleum sp. | reverse complement strand
GCGGAGGCAAACGCCGGAGCGGCGGACAGCAGACCCGCGGCGACCGCGGCAGCAACGAAAACTTTCATGCTCTTTTCCTCTTGTGGTGGTGTGAAAAGCCGGCCGGATATTAAACCAGGCCCCCGGTTTTTACTACCGGCCCCACACCGCATTGCTCAACGAAACTTCGAGTTCCGCGTAGTCATCCGTCGAACTCTGACACTCAACGCCCCGGCACAGCCAGGCGTTGACACGACCCTTCGCCGGTTTGTCGAGGACGGGAGGCAGGCCGCCGGTTCCGTCGGAAACGGCCAGCACCATCAGCTGCGGATCGAACCAGGCCGCGAGCCGCGTCTGCCATTGCTCCAGCTCGGCCGACGGCCCGCGCAGCACGACGAGACCCGGCGGCTGCAACTGCTCGCACAGCGCGGTCGCCATCGTCGCGCATCCGGCCGGGCTCTCCCGCAGCCGCCCGTAGAACGCGCGGAGCGTGCGCTCGGCGGCGTCGAGATAGCGCGTTTCGCCTGTCAGGTGCGCGAGGCGCCCGAGCGCGCGGGCGGCGATGCCGTTGCCCGACGGCGTCGCCGCGTCATGGATCGGCTTCGGCCGCTGGATCAGCGCCTCGTGGTCGTGGCGCGTGAGGAAGAATCCGCCGCCATCCGGATCCTCGAAGCTGTCGAGCAGCGCGTCGGCGAGTTCCTCCGCGAAGGCGAGGTCCTCCGGATCGAAGTCGGTCTGCATCAGTTCGAGCAGCGCATCGATCAGGAACGCGTGATCGTCGAGATAGGCGTTGAGCCGTCCCCGCTGCCCCGCATCCGTCACGTACAGTCGACCGTCGCGCCAGGATCGATCGCGCACGAACGCGATCGCGCGGCGCGCCGACGCGAGCCAGTCCCGGCGGCCGAACACGCGGCCTGCGCGCGCCATGCCGGCGATCATCAGCGCGTTCCAGCCCGTCAGGATCTTGTTGTCGAGGCCGGGGGGGACGCGCCCGGCGCGCGCCGCGAGCAGTTTTCTCCGCGCCTCGGCCAGCCGGGCCGCCGCCTCGTCCGGCGAGAGCCCGAATTCGGCGGCGACCGCGTCGAGCGGCCGGACAACGCCGAGATGCCACGCGCGATCCTCGAAATTCGGCCCGAGGTCGAGGCCGTAATGACGCTCGACGACCGCGTACGCGGGTTCGTCGAGCAGCACCCGGATCTCGCTGCGGTTCCAGACGTAGTACCGCCCCTCCTCGCCTTCCGAATCCGCATCCAGGGCCGCGTAATAGCCGCCTTCCGGTGACTGCATTTCACGCATCGCCCATCCGGCGATGCCTTCGGCCGCGCGGCGGAACTGCGGATCGGGGTCGATCTGCCACGCGAGCGCGTACAGGCCGAGCAATGCGCCGTTGTCGTACAGCATCTTCTCGAAATGCGGAATCGCCCACCGCTCGTCCGTGCTGTAGCGGCAGAATCCGCCCCCCAACTGGTCGTGGATCCCGCCGTCGGCCATTCGCGCCAACGTCGTCAGCACGATGTCGCGGGCGCGCTCGTCTCCGGTCGTCCGGAATCGCCGCAGCAGGAAGTCGAGGTCGACCGCCTGCGGAAACTTCGGCGCATCCCCGAAGCCGCCGTAATGTTCGTCGAAGCTCGCCGACAGCAGGTCGCGCAGCGCGACGAGCGGCTCCGGGCCGAACTCCGAAGGGTGCGCCGGACTGCCGGTCGCGCTGCTGCGCGCGAGCGCCGCCCGGACGGCGGCATTCTGCTCCTCGACGGCCGCGCGCTGGTCCCGGAACACGGCCGCGATGCGCCCGAGAAGCGCCGCGAAGCCCGGCAGGCCGTGGCGGGGCTGCAGCGGGAAATAGGTGCCCGCGAAGAACGGCGTCCCGTCGGGGGTCAGGAACATCGTCAGCGGCCAGCCGCCGCTGCGCCGCGTGAGCATCTGGTGGGCGGACTGGTAAATCTGGTCGAGATCGGGACGCTCCTCGCGGTCGACCTTGATGTTCACGAACAGGCGGTTCATCTCCGCCGCGACCTCCGGGTTTTCGAAGGATTCGTGCGCCATCACGTGGCACCAGTGGCACGCCGAATAGCCGATCGACAGCAGGATCGGCCGGTCGGCACTGCGGGCCAGCGCCAGCGCCTCGTCGCACCACGGCCACCATTCGACCGGGTTTTCGGCGTGCTGCAGCAGGTAGGGGGAAGTCTCGTTCGCCAGACGGTTCGACATCACGGCCTCCGGGGACATGGGGCGATGACAAACGGACCGCCGGCGCCCGCGACAATTCCCGGCGCCCCGCTCGGGCGGAGCGGGCCTGCTTCAGCCGCGCTCGTCCGGGTTGACGCTTGGGTCCCGCGCGTGCCGAAATCGAGCTCCAGCTCGACGTTCTCGACCGACCCGAAGCCCAGCGCGCCATCGAATCCTTAGCCTTGTCGTCGCGGCTCCAGCCGAATTCGAGCTTCGCGCCGTGCGGTCGAGCGCGCCCGCCACGGGAATGTTTTCGCCGGCTGGAACTGTTTCGGGAAAAACGCGCTCCGCTGCATGAGGCAGGAAGCTTTTTTCGACGAGATACGACGCGAAGTACACCGCTCCAGCCCGCACGCAGCGAAGACCCTCGCGGCGCGGGGCGTCATCCGGCCTTTGCTTCGCGGTGAAGGGGGACTCATGAACCCTGGCGACAATCACCCATACACCCCGCGGCCGGGCGAGCCCTTCTGGCATCTCGCCTACCGCTACCTCTGGCCGTTCCAGTACTTCCGCGATGTCACGCGGGGCGACAGGCTCGAACGCCAGCAGAGCTATCGGCACAACCGCGCGATGCGGGCGCACCTGCCCGGCTTCATGATGAAGTGGGTGATCCTGACCGGGCTGTGTTACAGCGCGGGCGGCGCGCTGTCCCACGTCGGCGCCGAAGTGCTCGCCGCCGGCTGCTTCGTCGCCGCATGCTGGACCCTGATCGTCGTCGTCTTGCTCGGCGTGGACTGGCTGTGGCTGGGACGGTTTACTGATCTTTACTAGCCCATTGGCGCGATCGACGCTCCCGCGGCGCCGGCGATCTACCCCGGCGCCGGGCGGCGGCCGCTATTGCCGCACTTCGGCAACGTTGTCCGGCGACGGGTAGTGACCGCTCGAACGGAAGGGGTTGATATCGAGACCGCCGCGGCGGGTATACCGCGCCCACACCGCGAGATGACGCGGCGCGCAGCGCTGCAGGATGTCGCAATAGACGCGCTCGACGCACTGCTCGTGAAACTCGTTGTGGCTGCGGAACGAAACGATGTAGCGCAACAAGCCGGCACGGTCGATCGGCGCACCGATGTAGCGCACGACGATCGTTCCCCAATCCGGCTGCCCGGTGACGAGGCAGTTCGACTTCAGCAGGTGCGAATACAACGTCTCGCTGACCTCGTCCGTTTCCCCGTCGGCGCGAAGCGACGCCGGATCGGTCACGTAGTTGTCGATGTCGATGTCGATTTCGTCGAGGAGCACGCCGTTCGGGTAGCCGAACATGCGGCAGGGACGCCGGGACAGGCTTTCGATCGCCACGGCCACGGGGGCACCCGCCGCCGCCGAGAGATCGTGGCTCAGCGTGTCGCGCACGAGCGCCGGATCGATGAACTTGTGCTGGTTGAAGGAGTTGAGATACAGCTTCAGCGACTTCGACTCGATCAGTCGCGGCGACGACGCCGGCACCCTGAAGGTGCCGATCGCGACGACCGGCTTGCCGCGCGGGCTCAGCCATGACAGCTCGTAGGCGTTCCACAGGTCCTCGCCGACGAAGGGCAAGGCGTCCCCGGCAAGGCCGATTTCGTCGCGTTTGATCTGGCGCGAGATCGGAAACAGCAGCTCCGGCGCGTAGGTGTCCCGGTACGCGACGGCCCGGCCGAGCGGCGAGGCTTCGGCGCCGTGATTGGAGTGGCTCATAGTCATGGCCGCGATTCTAAGGGAATTGCGCGCAGGAACAATTCCCGGAAACGCCGGGCGGGCGCAACGAAAACGGCGGTCCGCGCTCCGCTGCCCGCCGTTCCGTACCGTTCGCCGATCCGCCTGCCTAACGATTCGGCCGGGGCGCCCGGCCCACCGCCCTCTCCGCCTCGTCGAGCAGCGCCGCCTTGTCGATCTCGAGCGGCCGCGGCGCTTCCGGCGGACAGATCGTCTGCGGCTCGATCCCCGTCCGGTCCTGCCCGATCTCGCCGGCGGCAGGCAGATCTTCCCGGGCGACGCCGACCGCGCTCATCAACTGTCCCATGCCCGCCAGCGTGCGCGCCTGCGCGGTGATCTGGTTGTAATGCGCGTTGACATACGCGCGACGCGCTTCGAAGTATTCGTTCTCGGTGTCGAGCAGATCAAGCAGCGTGCGCTGACCGATGTCGAACTGCCCGCGATAGGCTTCGCGCGCCTTTTCGATCGACAGCTGGTGTTGGTCGAGATAGCGCATCTGCTCGTCGAGCCGCTGTACGTCGTTGAACGCGATCGACACGGTCTGGCGCAGGTCGCGGCACGCCTTCTCGCGCAGGTCCTTCGCCTGGTTCAGCAAGTCCGCGGCCTGACGCAGCCGCGCCTGGTCGGCGCCGCCGCGGAACAGGTTGTAGCTCAGCACGAGCTCGACCGCGGCGTCGCGCGAGTGGCCGCTCAGCCCTTCGAGGTTGTCGTGCACCGCCTGCCGCGCACGCAGGTCGACGCGCGGATGGAACGCGGCCTTGCGCGACTCGATCTGTGCCTGCCCCGCACGCACGTTCTCGACCGCGGCGTTCAGCGCCGGGCTCGTCATGAAGGCGGACTGCAGGACTTCCCGGGCGGTCGGCGGAATCGCGCCGATCGTCGACTTGGGCATGAAGGCAGGCAACGCCGACGGAGGCGCTTCGCCGATGATGCGCAGGTAACGTGCGCTGACGTCGTGGAGGTTCGACACTTCGGTCAGCAGGTTCGATTCGGCCAGCGCGAGCCGGCCCGCCGCCTGTTCGAGATCGACGCGACGGCCGACGCCGGCATCGGCCCGCTCGCCGATCTGGCCGTGGATCTGCTTGTGCTGAACGTAGTTTTCCTGCGCGAGCCGGACGAGGTCGCGGTAGCGCAACACGTCGAGATAGGCACGCACCGCTTCGAACGCGGCGGTCTCGGATAGATCGACGAGCTCGTAATAGCGCGCGAGCTTCGCGTAACCTAGACGCGAGATTTCGCTGCGGGTGAGGAAGCCGTCATAGACCATCTGATTGAGAGACAGCGCGGCGCTGTTGTGCGTGAAGCGATCGACGGGAACGTCGGGCCGTTTCATCGTCTCGTCGCCGATCGCGCCAGTGAGGTCGGCCTGGGGAAGGTAGCCGGCGCGCGCGACGTTCTGCTCCTCGGTCGCGCTGCGGAACGCGTGCCAGCCCGCCTGCACTTCGGGATTCGTCACGACCGCCTTGCGCGCAGCGTCCTGCAGCGCCGTCGGCACCTCCGCCGCTGCGAGCTGCGGAAGCGCCGCCAGCACGGCGACAGAGATTAGCGAACGGAACATGATTTTTGTCCTCTTGAATGATGGGGGCTGGGTCGGGCGCCTCGCATTATTACGACATAAGCATACGACCTGGCACTTCCGATGATATCCACGCCGCGGTTGTGGCTGCGCCAACTACTCAACACTTCCGGTCAAATAGTCCGGCGGATGCGACATATTCGGCGCCGCCGGGCATGCCGATGTCCGATAATCGCCGGACGCCGTGACCTTTCCATTCAATGCCATTCCGCCTTCCGACGTGCCGCCTCCGTCTTTCGCGACTGCGTGCGGCTCTCCGACGCTCCGCCGGCGCGCTGGCGGTCGTCATGGTCGGCGCGACGCTCGCCGGCGGCGAGGCTGACCGGATGGAACAGCTCGCCGCGACGCGCTACGGCGAAAGCGGCGCCGAAGCGGTGCGCGAATGGCGCCGGATGATCGCGGACGCGGCGTCGCTCGACGAACTCGACAAGCTGCAGCGCGCAAATGCGTTCTTCAACCGGCGCCTCGCGTTCGACGACGACGGCGTGATCTGGGAGCAGCCCGACTACTGGGCGACGCCGCTGGAGACGCTCGGCCGCGGCGCCGGCGACTGCGAGGATTTCTCGATCGCGAAATACATGAGCCTGCGGGCGCTTGGCATTCCGGCCGCGAAGCTGCGGCTGATCTATGTTCGCGCGCAGATCGGCGGCCCGCAGAGCCGCGTCTCGCAGGCGCACATGGTCGTCGGCTACTACCCGTCGCCCGACGCCCAACCGCTGGTCCTCGACAACCTGATCGGAGAGGTACGCGCGGCCGCGCGGCGGCCCGACCTCTTCCCCGTCTTCAGTTTCAACAGCGAAGGACTGTGGGTCGGCGGCGCGAGCACGTCGTCCGCAGATCCGACAACCCGCCTGTCGCGCTGGCGCAGCGTTCTCGAACGCATGCGGCAGGAGGGCACGCCTTGACCCACCCCGACCCGCCATCTCCCGGAGACTTCCAGTCATGTCCCTGATCACGCAACTGTGGCTCGCCATCGCCGTGGTGATGTCGATGTCCCTCGGCGGCAGCCTCGTCGTCAGCACGCTGTCGGCGCGGCACTACCTCGAACAGCAACTGCAGGTGAAGAACCTCGATAACGCGACGTCGCTCGCGCTGTCGCTGTCGCAGATGCCGAAGGACCCGGTGACGGTCGAATTGCAGGTCGCGGCGCAATTCGACGCCGGCCATTACCGGGTGATCCGGCTGACGAGCCCGACGGGCGAAATCCTCGTCGAGCGCGAATACGCCGGCGTCCCGACCGGCGCCCCCGAGTGGTTTACCCGCCTGATTCCGATCACCGCCCGCCCCGGTATCGCGCAGGTCCAGGACGGCTGGCACCAGTACGGCACGCTGACCCTCGAGAGTCACAAACGCTATGCGTACGAGGCGCTGTGGACCGAAATGCTGCAACTGCTGCTGTGGTTCGGGCTCGGCGCGCTGGCGACCGGGGGGATCGGCACCGTCGTCATCCGGCATATCATCCGCCCGCTCGACCGCGTCGTCGAACAGGCCGAAGCGATCGGCGGGCGCCGCTTCGTGACGACGCCCGAGCCCGGCACACCGGAATTCCGCAGCGTCGTCCGCGCGATGAACACGCTTTCCGGGCGCGTGCGCACGATGCTCGCCGACGAGTCCCGACGGCTCGAGCAGTTGCGCCGCCAAACGCAGCACGACGAGATGACCGGCCTCGTCAACCGCCCGCAGTTCATGAATCTCCTCGACTCCGCGCTGGCACGCGACGACTCCGACGCCACCGGGATACTCGTGATTGCGCGTATCGGCGACCTCGCGACGCTGAACCAGCGGCTCGGCCGACATGCCGTCGACCGGCTGCTGTGCGAACTCGCGCAACAGTTCGCGGTGCGGGTCAGCCAATACCCGAACTGGGAAGCCGGACGAATGAACGGCAGCGACTTCGCGCTGCTCGCACCGGGCTGCGACGACGCGAACGAACTCGCGACAAGCGTTGCACGAACGCTGCACGAGGCGATCGACGCGCTTCCGTCCGGCCGGGACATCTCCCTGCCCGTCGCCGCAAGCGGCTACTCGGCCGGCGAACGGCGCGCGCATCTGCTCAACCGAGTCGACGGCGCGCTCGCTGCGGCGGAACAGTCGGGCGCACGAGCGATCCGGGTTGCCGACGCGTCGGCCGCGGGACCCTACGCCGACCAGCAGACGCGCCGCGACGCGCTCACCCGTTCGCTCGAACGCGACGGCGTACGCCTCGTCCATTTCCCGGTGCTGACGCCCGACGGCACGCTGCTGCATGACGAAGCACCGGTCCGCCTGATGCTCGACGGCGAGTGGCGGCCGGCCGGCTACTTCATGCCGTGGGCGGCGCGCGTTGGCCTGCTCCCCCGCTTCGACGCCGCGGTCGTCCAGGCGGCCCTGCGCGAAATCGATGCGACCGGCGTCCCGCTCGGCATCAACCTGTCGTCCGACTCGCTGTGCGACGCAACATTTCGAGGCGAGCTCTTCAGGCTGTTGAAGTCCCACTCCGACGCCGCGCCCAAGCTCTGGATCGAAGTCCCTGAATACGGCGCGGTAGGCCACCTCGCCGAATTCCGCGCGCTATGCGTCGCGCTGCGACCGCTCGGCTGCAAGCTCGGCATCGAACACGCGGGCTCGCGCTTCAGCCATCTCAGTGCCCTCCACGAACTCGGCCTCGACTACATCAAGATCGACGCCGCGATGATCCGCGACATCGACAAGAATCCGGGCAACCAGGCGTTCTTGCGCGGGCTATGCACCGTTGCGCATTCGATCGGGGTGATGGCGATTGCGGAGGGGGTCGGGAGTGACGCGGAAGTGTCGGTCCTGCCCGGGCTCGGCGTCGACGGCTTCACCGGACCGGCGATCCTCGCGCCGTCGCTATCCGGCGCCGTGACGAATCATTGACTTCCCGCTCCGCCGGAGACGCCGCAGGCGCGGAACCACATCGACATGCGGCTCAACGAAGACTGCGATCGCGAGAGCCACTTCGAAGCGGACGGCGTCGCGTCGATTGTTTTCATCGACTCGCGAATGTCGGCTGACGGTCAGCACAGCAACTTTCTGCGGCCGATCGCCATATCGAATATCCGCAGATAGCTCGCGGCAACGCTCTTGATGTGGAATCGTTCGTGCGCGTCACGCAGCGCATTGCTGCCGAGGCGGGCAAAACGCTCCGGCGCGTCGATGACGTCCGTCGCGTAGCGGACCCAGCTAGGGATGTCGTCGTACTTGCACAGCAAACCGTTGTCGCGATGCCGGATGACTTCCGGCACGAAGCACCGGTCGCTGCCGATGACGACCTTGCCGCGGAACAGCAACTCGAACAAACCCCAGTTTGCGGAGCCGAACTGCAGCGGGTAGAGGAACAGGTCCATCGCTTCGACGTAGCTCGCGAAATCCTCGTAGCTCGCGAAATCGACGTGCTGGAACGCCGCATCCTCGCCGAGTTCGATGCCTTCGCGTGCGAGCACGTACTTCATGAACGATTCGGGGCGGCTCTCCTTGTCGAAACTCTGCTGCAGGAACGCCTCTTCGTAGCTGTAGAGCACCTTGGGCGAGCCGCAGAATACGAAGCGCACGTTCTGTCTGACCCTGAGGATTTCTTTCGCAATCAGGACGAACTGCTCGAAACCCTTGGCCGAGGACAAGTCGCGCGCGGAAAAACCGATATGAAAGCAGCCGTCCTTCTTCACGAACGAACTCGGCTTGCGCACGATGTTGAAGCCCTCCATCTGGTCGACGATCTTGTCGTGGAGGCAGCCCGGAAACATCGACTTCGCGTAGACACTCGGGACGATGACGAGATCGCTCTTGAGCACCTGGTGGAAGCTCGTCATCTCGAACACCTTGTCGCGGTAGGTCGCGTAGTCCGGCTGCGGATACTTCGGGTCGTGGCCGTGGTGCGTGAAGGACGGGAACTCGATGTACGAGATGATCGGCAGATCGAACTCGCCGAACAACTGCAGCGGAAAGCCGCCCGAGCCGTGCGCGACGATGACGTCGATGCCGGTGCGCTCGAGCAGCTCGGCGATCGCCTTGCGGATCAGGAACGAGCGCTGCACGCGCGCCTCGAGATTTCGCGTATAGAAGTAGGTGTCCGAATTCTCCTTCGGGATCTGGAACGGCACGAGGTTCGGCACCTTGTCCTTGTTCGCCTGATAGACCGACGTCGAGCACAGGAACCATGAATGCGCGAGGCTCTCCGCATTCAGGTACTCGTGCAGCGTTTGGAACTGGCCCAGGCCCTCGTGTATGAACAGTACCCGCATCTGACCCTTCTCGAATGATGGACAAAGTGGCAGGCCCTCGGGACCCGCCACTGCGATTCTCGCCGCGACCCTACTCGCTCGTCGGTGAATCTTGTCGCACCATCCGGTTGATCGTCTCCTGATCGAAGCTGTCGAGCAGAGTCGGACCGGTGTCGGCCGAAGCGCCGCTCGTCTGGCCGGGGCCGTCGATCAACGGCGCGCTGTCGTCGGCAATGACGTCATTCGCCGCGAGCGGGTTGATCGGCGCCGCGTCGTCATCCGACGACGTCGTCATCGACTCGGTGACCGTTTCGGTGAAATGGCTCACGGTGACGGTATCGGTGAATTCGCTGACGGTGACCGTCTCGGTGAAGTGGCTCACCGTCACCGTGTCGGTGAACTCGGACACTGTGACCGTCTCGGTCGGCCCGGCGATCGTCTCGGTCGCGGACACGACCGTCTCGGTGACGAAAGTCGCAGTCTCCGTGCCCGACGTGACGGTGTCGGTGTGCGCCGTGCCGCTGACGGTCTCGGTGCCGATCGTCACGGTCTCGGTCAGCGCGGTGCCGCTGACCGTCTCGGTCGCCCACGTCACCGTATCCGAGCCGTTGTCGGCAAGCGCGGTGCCGGTCACCGTTTCCGTCAGCGCGGTGCCGGTGACCGTATCGGTGCCGAAAGTCACGGTCTCGGTCAGCTCGGTGCCGCTCACCGTCTCGGTGCCGGAGGTCACCGTCTCGGTCATTGCGGTCCCGGTGACCGTGTCGGTGCCGGATGTCACCGTCTCGGCCCACGACGTTCCGGTGACCGTTTCGGTGCCCGAAGTCACCGTTTCGGTCAGGACGGTGCCGCTGACCGTCGCGGTGCCGGAGGTCGCCGTCTCGGTCAGCGCCGTTCCGGTCGCCGTCGCGGTGCCCGCCGTTACGGTTTCGGTCAGCATCGTGCCGGTGACCGTCTCGGTCCCCGACGTGACCGTTTCGGTCAGCGTCGTGCCCGTGACGGTTTGCGTGCCGGACGTCACCGTCTCCGTCGTCGTCGCGCCGGTCACGGTCGCCGTGCCCGACGTCACGGTCTCCGTCAGCGAAGTGCCGGTCACCGTGTCGGTGCCCGAGGTCACCGTCTCCGTGAGCGCCGTTCCGCTGACGGTCTGCGTGCCCGACGTCACCGTTTCGGTCAGTGCCGTGCCGGTGACCGTTTCGGTGCCCGTCGTGACCGTTTCGGTCTGCGTCACGCCGGTGACCGTCTCGGTTCCGGAAGTCACCGTCTCGGTCAACGCCGTCCCCGTCACCGTGCCGGTCACCGTGTCGGTGACCGTGATCGTCTCGGTCACGGTGATGTCGGAGACGACCGCCGAGATCGAACCGATCTTGAACTGGCCGTCCGTCGCGACGATCCGCACTTCGTCGAAGCCGCCGGGGGTCACCGGCAAGAGGAGCGTGCCGTTGGTCGGGAAGTTCTGATTGTTGGAAGCAACCTCGAGCCCGTTACGGTACGCATGCCATTCGACGGTCGCCGAGCCACCCGCGAGCTTGATGTCGAGCGACACGCCATTCACGAGCGTCGGCGAGCCGTCCGTCGTGAAGTCGATCAGCAGCGAGTTGCGCGACGTGCCGGCATGGATCGTGTTGCCTTTTATGCCGAGAAAGCCCTGACTCGTATTCACCGGATTGCCGGGTGAGGTGAAGGTGACGTCGAGTCCGCCGGTGACGTTCGTGAGCACATATTCACCGGACGGCCCGCCCGCACCGACGCTCATGTCCTTCACTTCGAAGCCGGGAGTCGTGATTTCGTCGGTCGTGGTTTCCGTGCTCGTCACCGTTTGGGTGTCGGCGGTGACGGTCTCGGTGAGCATCGTGCCGGTCACGGTTGCGGTGCCGGTGGTCACGGTTTCGGTCAACGCGGTGCCCGTCACCGTTTCGGTACCGGAGGTCACCGTCTCGGTCGTCGTCGTACCGCTAACGGTTTCGGTGCCGGACGTGACCGTCTCGGTCTCGATCGTCCCGCTAACGGTCTGCGTGCCCGACGTTACCGTCTCGGTCAGCATCGTGCTGGTCACGGTCTCGGTGGCCGAGGTCACCGTCTCGGTCATCGCGGTGCCCGTCACCGTTTCGGTGCCCGACGTCACCGTCTCGGTCATCGTCGTGCCGCTCACGGTTTCGGTGCCGGCGGTCACGGTCTGCGTTTCGATCGTGCCGGTGACCGTCTGAGTGCCGGAGGTGACCGTCTCGGTCAGTGCCGTGCCGGTCACCGTCTGAGTGCCGGAAGTCACCGTCTCGGTCTCGGTCGTGCCGGTTACCGTCGCAGTGCCGGTCGTCACGGTCTCGGTGAGCGCCGTACCGGTGACCGTCTGCGTGCCGGACGTCACCGTTTCAGTCTCGGACGTGCCGGTGACTGTCGTGGTACCGGTCGTTACGGTCTCCGTGACCGCCGTGCCGGATACCGTCTCGGTGCCGGCGGTCACCGTCTCGGTGAGCGCGGTGCCGGTGACCGTCTGCGTTCCCGCGGTGACGGTTTCGGTGAGCGCGGTGCCCGTGACCGTTTCCGTGCCGGACGTCACGGTCTCGGTCAGCGCCGTTCCCGTGACCGTCTGCGTGCCGGTCGTCACGGTTTCGGTGAGGGTCGTGACGGTGACCGTCTGCGCGTTACTGATCGTGTCGGTGACGACGCCGCTGACCGTATCGGTGACCGCGCCGGTAACGGTATCGGTGACGACACCGTGGATCGTTTCGGTGACGACACCGGTCACCGTGTTCGTCACGGTTACCGTCTCGGTCACTGCGGCGGTCGGCGTTTCCTCGCCGATGAAGGCGACGCTACCGGGGACCGGCGCCAACTCGTCGGCCGAAAAGAGCGCGAAGTCGAAACTGATCGGATTCACATCTTCAGAAATCCGCAGCAGCCGCACAAAGCTGCTTCCCTCGCCGCCGCTGCCGCCGGCCAAGCCCGCGGCGGGCGCCTCGAGGATATCGTCGAGGTTCGCGCCCTGGTTGATGGCCTCGATGACCTGGTCGATCGTTCCGTCGGCTAGGTGTGCGTCCTGGGCGTCGGGGCGTGAGGCTTCGCTGAGGTCCGGGCTGAGTTTGACAAAACTGTTCTCATCCACCGCAAAGGCCTCGCCCTCGGGGATTGCGATTTCGACGCGTCCGCCGGCAGACGTCATGACGAATTCGCCTTCCTTCAGCGTGTCCCCCGGCTGGAGCGGGCGAAGCTTGCCGTCGAGGTCGCGGGCGAAGGCGTTGCCGGTGACGGCGACGATGGTGGCGGTCAGTGCAGCCATGATTGCAGCTCCGAAAGGTGGGGGTGGCCCGATAGCGCCCGGGCGGTGATGTTCTTGTCCTGATTCGACCCTACGCCGCGCGGCGGCCCCGTCCTATTGGACCGGAGGACAGGCAGCGCGAAAAATGTCACACCGATATGCAGAAAGGCCGCGGCCGATCGCCGGGCGTGAAGCGCGGCTGACATGAACGGATGGGCCGCGGCCAGCGCCCGGACTCGCACCCGAACTCGCACGCGAGTCCGGCCAACCCCGGCTGATCCGCCTCAGATGACGCCGTCGTCGTCGAGCAGGCTCGAGCGCTGCATCGCCTCGCGCGACCCGCGGCGCTCGAGCAGCTTCGACTGGGCAGGCAGCGGCAGATCGGTGAACCGGATGACGGCGCGATCGACGAGGAGATCGACGAGGTCTTCGAGCACTCGCACCAGCCCGAGGTCGGACGGGCTCATCGGGTTTGCCGCATCGACGATCGCGCGCGAAAACGCGAGCACTTCCGGCTCCGCGCCGGTGGCGGGACGCCAGTCTTCGACTCCGTCGGCCGCGACGGGGCCCCGGCTGACGGCGGTCACGTCCCCGTTTGCGTTGCGCTTCACAAAGATCATTGCGATTCCGGAAAGGGAAGATCGGCCGGCACGCGCAGCCGCAGGACGAGTTGGAGCCGGTCGCGTACGCCGAGCTTCTCGAAGATCGCTCCGAGGTGCGCCTTGACGGTGCGTTCGGTGATGCCGAGCTTCGCGGCGATTTCCTTGTTGCTCAGTCCGGCCGCGACCTCGTGCGCGACCTCGCGTTCGCGCGCGGACAGGCCGTCGAGGCAGACGTCCGCGCGCGATGGAGGCAGTTTGCGCCGGGCGGCGTCGACGACGCGGGCCATCAGCTCCGATCCGATCCACAAGCCGCCGTGATGCACGACGAGCGCGACTTCGCGCAACAGAGTCGGGACCGACAGCGCGTGACAATAGCCGCGTGCCCCGTGTTCGAGCGCCAGCATCGCTTCGGCGGCGTCCGGGGCGAAGCTGAGCACGACGAGCGGGCATTCCGGCAAGCTGCGGGCGAGCTTCGCGACGAGCTCCTGCCAGCGCAGATGCGCCGTCGCGAGCCAGATGGCGTCGCCAGGTCGTGCGGTGGCGACGAGCGAATCGAGTTCGGCCAGTGCGCCGTCGGGAAACGCTTCGCGCCAACGCGCGGCCGGCTCGACTTTCGCGGAGTACAGGAAAAAATTCTGACTCATCGTTCGGACAGTGCGTTGGCCTTGGCCCGCAGCACGGGCTTCAGCAGGTAGGACAGGATCGTCTTCTTGCCGGTGAGGACATCGACTTCGGCAACCATCCCGGGAATGATCGGCAGGTTCTCGCCGAGGCGCGATTCGAGCGTGCGCACGCGCACCGTGTAGAACGCATTTCCCTTGTCATCGGTGACGGTGTCGGCGCCGATGTGTTCGACGACCGCGTCGAGGCCCCCGTAGATCGCGAAGTCGTACGCGGTGAACTTCACGAGCGCTTCCTGCCCGGGTCGCAGGAACGCGATGTCCTTCGGCTTGACCTGGGCTTCGAGGATCAGCGCGTCGTCGAGCGGGACGATCTCGACGACCTCCTTGCCGGGCTGCACGACGCCGCCGACGGTGTTGACGAGCAGTCGCTTGACCGTGCCGCGCACCGGCGATCGCACCTCGGCGTGCTTCACCCGGTCTTCGAGCGCGCGACTGCCTTCGGTCAGCCCGCCGAGCTTCGCCATCGTGTCGGAAAGCTCGTTGCGCAACTCGTTGCGCACGTTCAGTTCGACTTCCTGGACCTTGCGCGTCGCCTCGGCGATCGCCGACTGGATGCGCGAGATCTGCGCCGCCGACTGGTCGCGCTCGCCGCGCAGCCGGGACACATCGCGCTCGAGGCGGAGGATGTCGACTTCGGACACGGCGCCCGACTGCACGAGCGGCCGCGTGACCGAGAGCTCCTGCAACGCGAGCTGGTGGCCCCGGGTCGCCTGCTCGTGGCGCGCGCGCACTTCGTTGAGTTCCTGTTCCCGCTGCGTGAGTTGCTGGCGCGCGATCGACATCTGGGCGTCGAGCTCGGCGACGCTCGACTCGTACAGCCGGCGCTCGTGCGCGACGATCTCCGGGACTTCCCGCGCGATCTCTTCCGGAACCTGGAACGGTCTGCCGCCGGTCAGCGCCTCGAGCCGCGCCGCCTTCGCCCGCAGCGCGAAATACTGCGAGCGGTTCTCGGCGAGCGACGAGACGAAACGGGTCGGATCGATTCGCAGCAGCAGCGCCCCCGCTTCGACGATTTCGCCTTCGCGCACCGGCATTTCGTCGACGACGCCGCCATCGACGCTCTGGATGATCTGCACCTGCGACGACGGGATCACCTTCGCGTCGCCGCGTGTGACTTCGTCGATCTCGGCGAAACCGGCCCAGACCAGCAACAGCACCAGGACCACCGCGGCGCCGCGCAACAGCAGGCGGGCGCGCAGCGGCTCCTGCTGGATGCGGGCCCAGTCGGCGTCCGCCGACCAGTCGAGGTTCGCTTGCCCGGCGGGTGCGATCAGCCGCGTGAAAAAGCGGTCGAGCAGCGGACGCGCGGGCTTCGCGACCCGCCCGGAGACGGTGCCGATGCGCTCGAAGGTTTTCTGGCCGGGCGCGCCCATCACACGCCCCTCCCGATACGCCCCTGACGCAAGGCGTCGACGACCTGATCCTTCGGACCGTCCGCGACGATCCGCCCGGCGTCGATGACGACGATGCGGTCGACCAGGTCGAGCAGCGACGTGCGGTGCGTCACGACGATCAGTGTCTTGCCCTGCGCGAAGTCGCGCAGGCTGCGCTTGAGCGCTTCCTCGCTCGAGTGGTCCATCGACGCCGTCGGCTCGTCGAGCAGCAGGATCGGCGGATCGTGGATCAGCGCGCGTGCGATCGCGACACCCTGCCGCTGACCGCCGGACAGCTGCGCGCCGCGTTCCCCGACCTGCATGTCGAATCCCTGCGGATGTGTGTTCGCGAAATCGGTGATGCCGGCGACTTCCGCAGCGCGCAGCACGGCCGCGTCGTCGGCGAGCGGCGCGGCGATCGTGATGTTGTCGCGCAACGTGCCGTAGAACAACGTCACGTCCTGGGGCACGTAGCCGATATGGCGGCGGAGTTCGGCGGGATCGAGTTGGCGCTGGTCGATGCCGTCGATGAGGAGTGCGCCGCCGGTCGGACGGTAGAGACCGAGAATCAGCTTCTCGAGCGTCGTCTTGCCCGAACCGACCCGTCCGAGGATCGCAAGGCGTTCGCCGGCGCGGATGCGCAGCGAGATGTTCCGCAGCGCCTCGACCCCCTGCCCCGGGTAATGGAAGCTCACGTCGCGGAATTCGATCTCGCCGCGGAACGATTGGCGGCTGATGAAATTGGTGTCTTCCGGACGCTCGACTTCCTGCTTCATCAGCGCGTCGAGCGACGCCAGCGCGGTCGCGGCATTGTGGTACTGGATGAGCAGGCCGGCGACCTGGCCGACCGGCGCCATCGCGCGCGAGGACAACATATAGCACGCGATCAGGCCGCCCATGCTCAGCGCGTTGTCGCGGATCAGATAGACGCCGGCGACGATGATCGCCACGCTGACCGTCTGCTGCACCCACGCCGCGCCGTTCGTCGTCGTCGCCGACAGCAGTCGCAATTGCGCACCGACGCGGGCGAGCAGCGCGGCGCTCTTTTCCCACTTGCGCTGCAGCGGCGCCTCGGCCCCGAGCGCCTTCACCGTTTCCATCGCGACGAGCCCCTCGACGAGCGTCGCGTTGCGCTGCGCGCCGGCGCGGTAGGTCGTCTCCGCGAGCTCGTGCATCCGTCCCTGCACGGTCATCGCATAGACGAGCAGCAGCACGACACCGACCGCGAACGGCAGCATCAGGGGCCACGCGATCCAGCCGATGACGAGCAGGAACACGAGCGCGAACGGCACGTCGATGAACGCGACGACCGTCGCCGAGCCGATGAAGTCGCGCACCGACTCGAATGCGCGCAGATTCGCCGCGAACGAGCCTACGGACTCGGGGCGCTGCTCCATGCGCAGGCCGAGCACGCGTTCCATGATCGCCGCCGACAGCTTGACGTCGGCGCGGCTGCCGGCGAGATCGACGAAATAGCCGCGCATCGAGCGCAGCACCACGTCGCCGGTGAGCGCGAGCAGCACGCCGACCGCGAGCACCCACAGCGTCTCGACCGCGTGGTTCGGCACGACGCGGTCGTACACGTTCATCACGAACAGCGGCATCGCGACGGCGAACAGGTTGATCATGAACGCCGCGAGCAGGATGTCGCGATAGAGCGCGCCGTTCTCGGCGATCACCCCCCAGAACCAGTGGCTGCGCCTCGCCGGCCGGACTTCGGGCGCACGCGCGTCATAGCGATGCAGCGGGCGGGCGTAAATCGCGTCTCCGGTGTAGCGGCTCGACAAGTCGGCGAGCGGAAGTTCGACGGCCGATTCGCCCAGCTCGGGAAAGATCACGTGAGCGCTTTCGCGATCGCGGCTCCAGCCGGTCAGTATGCAAGCCTTGTCGCCGTCGAGAAGCAGAACGACCGGGAACAGCGCGTCGTTGAGGGCGGCAAGCGGCAGTCTGACGATCTTGCTGTTCAGCCCGGCGCGTTTCGCCGCGCGCACGAACAACGACGGCGACAACCGGCCATCCTCGAGCGGCAGCCCCGCGGTCGCGCCGTCGGTGGTCAGGCTGCCGCCATGCGCCCGCGCAATCAGCATCAGGCATTCGAGCAGCGGATCGGCCGGCTCGGCGCAATCTCTGCCTTCGTCGGCGGACCGCCGCGCGGCCGGCGGACGCGACAGCGCGCGCACGCGCTCATCGGCATGCTCCAGCACTCCCGTGAGTTCGTCTGCCTCTGCCACGCGACACTCCCTCCGACGCGGAATTCCGCCGGGGCCGCGGGTTCGCGCCCCTCCTTCCCATCCGCGGGAAATTCTTGCACGTTGCGCCACCGGCCCGCGTGACAGGCTGCTCACTCGAGCCGCTTGCGGGGCGGCGGCGCTCCTTGCAGAATCGCGGCCGCGCTAATTGTCATAAACGGCGTCGGCGACAAGGGAACGAAGGGGATCCGGCATGCAGGACGAACAATCGCACCCCGCGCAACGGCGCCTCTACTCCCGTATCCCGTTCCGGACGACCGCGACGTTCTTGGTGGACGGCGCGGCCGTCGACTGCGAGCTGCGCGACCTGTCCCTGAAAGGCGCGCTGGTGCAGCCGGACGACCTGTCGCCGCCAGCGCCCGGCCAGCGCTGCGCGCTGGAATTGCGGCTCGACGACGGCGAAAGCGTGATCCGCATGGGGGGCAGCGTTGCCCACGCCGGGCACGGGCGGGTCGGGATCGTCTGCCGCGAGATCGACCTCGACAGCCTCACGCACCTGCGCCGGCTGCTGGAGCTGAACCTCGGCGACAGCGAAATGCTTCACGTCGAACTCTCCGCGTTGCGGTCGGCTTGAACGGGGCGCGGCGGCTGGAGTCTTTGCCGCGGAAAATGCTACACTGTTGCATTAGCAATTTCCGCTGCCGGATCTTCGCGCCATGTCCGCAACGCTTCACCCGCCCCGAAACAGCGCCGAGCTGATCGCCGCCCATGGCGGACGCATCACCCGCACCCGCCTCGCGGTGCTCGAAATCCTGCAGGACGGCGGACACTCCCTGAGCCACGACGATGTCGCCGCCCGGCTCTCCGCGGCCGCCGTGCCGCACGATCGGGTCACGCTCTACCGGACGCTCGACTGGCTCGTCGAGCAGGGGCTCGCTCACCGCATCAAAGGGCCGGATCGCGCCTGGCGCTTCAACTTCGGCGGCGAGAAAGCCGCGCAGCACGCGCATTTCCACTGCGACCGTTGCGGTCACGTGCTGTGCCTCGAATCCGTGCGACCCGACGAACGTTTTGCACTGCCGGAAGGTTACCGCCCCGAACGCGCGGAACTCGTCTTTCACGGCACCTGCCCCGACTGCGGGCGACAGATCGGCCGCAACGAGGCGGCCGGAAGCTGAACGTCCTGCCCTTACGCCATTTCGAATTCCCGACGCAGGCCGATGAATCATCCTTTCCATTCTCCCGCTCCCGTCGATCCCGGCGTCCGGCTGCCTCACGCTCACGAAAGCGAAGGAGCGGGTCACGCCGGCCACCACCGCGTCACGTCGGTGCTCACGCAAGGCGTCGGGGTGCGGCTCGTGGCCGCCGCGTCGGCGGCGGCACTGCTCTGGATCACCGTGAGATGGGCGCTCGCATGACCCCCGCAGGCACCGAGCCTGCCGTCCGCTTCGACAACCTGACGCTCGGCTACGACCGTCACCCGGCGGTGCATCACCTGAGCTGCGAGATCGCGAGCGGCGCGCTGCTTGCGGTCGTCGGACCGAACGGCGCCGGAAAGTCCACGCTGCTGAAGGCGCTCGTCGGTGAACTCTCGCCGTTGCAAGGCGGCTTTCGGCTGAGGAACGGGCGCGACGGTATCGCCTACCTGCCGCAGCAAAGCGAGCTGGACCGCAGCTTTCCGGTCTGCGTGTTCGACATGGTCGCGATGGGGCTGTGGCGCGAGATCGGCCCGTTCGGGCGACTGCGCCGCGAGCAGGCGCAACGGGTCGAAGCGGCCCTCACCGCGGTCGGACTCTCCGGGTTCGAATCGCGGCAGATCGGTGCGCTCTCCGGGGGCCAGCTGCAGCGCGCCCGTTTCGCGCGGATGATGCTGCAGGACGCGCCGCTGCTGCTGCTCGACGAGCCGTTCAACGCGATCGATTCGCGGACGATCGAGGACCTGATCGCGCTCGTCGTCGGCTGGCACGCGGAGGGGCGTACGATCCTCGCCGTGCTGCACGACCTCGAACTCGTCCGCCGGCATTTCCCGGACTGCCTGCTGCTCGCGCGCGAACCGGTCGGTTTCGGCAAGACGTCCGACGTGCTGACTCCGGAGCGGCTCGCCGCCGCGCGCCGGCTCGCCGGCGAGTTCGACGCCGCGGCGGGAATCTGCCACCGCCATGAGGCGCCGGAGGTCGCATGACGCCCGAAGGCCTGGTCGCGCCGTTTGTCGAATTCGAATTCATGCGCCGCGCTTTCGCGGGCTGCCTCGCACTCTCACTCGGCGCCACCCCGGTCGGCGTGTTCCTGCTGTTGCGCCGGATGAGCCTGATGGGCGACGCGATGGCGCACGCGATCCTGCCGGGCGCGGCGCTCGGTTATCTCAGCTTCGGCTTGTCGCTCGGCGCGATGACGATCGGCGGCATCGTCGCGGGACTAGTCGTCGCGCTCGCGGCCGGCCTCGTCGCGCGTTCGTCGCGGCTCAAGGAGGACGCGAGCCTCGCCGCGTTCTACCTGCTGTCGATCGCCGCCGGCGTGATGATCGTGTCGCTGCGCGGGCGCAACCTCGACCTGCTGCACGTGCTGTTCGGTTCGGTGCTCGCGCTCGACGACAATTCGCTACTGCTGATCAGCGCGATTTCGACGCTGACGCTGGTCGCGCTCGCGCTGTTGTACCGGCCGCTCGTGCTCGAATGTTTCGATTCCGCGTTCCTGCGCAGCGTGAGCCGCGCGAGTCCGGTGGCGCACTACGGCTTCCTGATCCTGGTCGTGCTGAACCTCGTCAGCGGCTTCCACGCGCTCGGCACGCTGATGGCGGTCGGCATCATGATCCTGCCGGCCGCGGCGGCGAGCCTGTGGGCGAGAAGCCTGCCCGGCATCCTCGGACTCGCGATCCTGATTGCGCTCGCGAGCGGCGTGGCGGGCCTGCTCGTGTCTTTCCACGTCGACGTCCCGGCCGGACCGTCGATCATTCTCGTCGCCGGCGTCGCATACATGTTGTCGCTTGCCTTCGCCCCCGGCGGGATGCTCGGCGCGCGGATCGTGCGGCGCCCCCATCTCGAATCCTGATTTCCGCGCTTCCGTCCTCCATGTCCGTCAGACGCGCCCTCCTCGCGGCCTTCGCACTCGTTTCCGCCTTCGCCGCCGGCGCGTCGCGCGCCGCCCCGCTCGAAGTCGTCGCGAGCTTCAGCATCCTCGGCGACCTGGTGAGCGAAGTCGGCGGCGAGCGCATCGCGGTCACGACGCTCGTCGGCCCCGACGCCGACGCGCACAATTACCAGCCCCGCCCGTCGGATGCACGACGGCTCGGCGCCGCGAAGCTGGTCGTCGCGAACGGACTGGGTTTCGACAGTTGGGTCGAACGGCTCGCCAAATCGGCGGGGTACAAGGGTCGATTGCTCGTCGCGAGCACCGGGATCGAACCGCTGGCGAACGCCGAGACGTCCGGGCACGCACACGAACATGCCGAGCCCGCGGTCGATCCGCACGCATGGCAGGACGTCCGCAACGTCGTGCGCTACGTCGGCAACATCGCCGACGCTCTCGCCGAAGCCGACCCCGCGGGAGCGAACGCGTACCGGGAGAATGCGGCGCGCTACAGCGCCGAACTCGCCACGCTCGACGAGACCATCCGCCACACGTTCGCCGCGATCCCGCGCGAGCGCCGCAAGGTCGTCAGTTCGCACGACGCCTTCGGCTATTTCGGCCACGCGTACGACATCCGCTTTCTCGCCGCGGTCGGCGTCAGCAATCAGGCCGAGCCGTCCGCGTCGGGGATCGCGCAGCTGATCCGGCAATTGCGCCGCGAGAAGGTGCCGGTGGTATTCGTCGAAAGCATCAGCGATCCGCGACTCGTCGAACGGATCCGCAAGGAAAGCGGCGCCCGCCCCGGCGGCACGCTTTACTCCGACGCACTGTCCGGCCCCAACGGCCCCGCGTCGACCTATATCGCGATGATGCGGCACAACCTGCGGACCTTGATCGCAGGGTTCGAGGGCGGGGACGGCTGAAGACGCGCATCGTCCGCCGGCCCCTTCCGCGAATGATCGGCGCGGTATTCGTGCGCCGATCCCCGCAAAAGGCCGGTCCTGCGCGGGCTCGACTCGCGCCCCCCCGGCATGATTCATTCGTACCTGAGGCGCTCCTGCTTGCCGCACGGTTCCTGCGTCGGGCACCCGCAGGCCCACGACGCCCGGCTTCTTCAATCCGCGTCGGCGGCCAGGCGCAGGCCCTGGAACTGCCAGCGCTCGTGAGGGTAGAAGAAATTGCGGTAGCTCGGCCGGATGTGGTCGGCGGGCGTTACGCACGAGCCGCCGCGCAGCACCATCTGGCCGGACATGAACTTGCCGTTGTATTCGCCGAGCGCGCCGTCGGCGGTGCGAAAGCCCGGGTACGGAAGATAGGCCGAAGCGGTGTGCTCCCACACGTCGCCGTAGAGCTGGCGCAGCCCTTCGCCGGGCCCCGCGGCGGCGGCCGGCTCGAGATAGCCGCGATCGCGCAGATTGCCGTCGATCGGCCGGTCCGCGGCGGCGTGCTCCCATTCAGCCTCCGTCGGCAGCCGCCGCCCCGACCACGTCGCGAACGCATCGGCCTCGTAATGACTGACGTGGCAAACCGGCTCGCCGCGATCCACCCGGCGCATGCCGCCGAGCGTGAAACGCCACCAGTCGCCGTCGAGCCGCTCCCAGTACAGCGGGGCGTACCACGCCGACTGCCGAACCCGCGCCCAGCCATCCGAGAGCCAGAGCGCCGGGTTCGAATATCCGCCGGCGTCGATGAACGCGAGAAACTCGCCGTTCGTGACCGGGCGCGATGCGAGGCGGAACGGTTCGAGCCAGACGCGATGCCGCGGCCGCTCGTTGTCGTACGCGAAGCCGCCGCCGGCCTTGCCGTTTTCGACGAGACCGCCGTCGAAATCGAGCCACTCGAGCGGCGCAACCGAAGCGGCCGGCCGCTCCGGCAGATCGGGGCGGTAAGCCGGACGCAGCGGATTGACGCTGAAGTTGCGCTTGATGTCGGTCAGCAGCAGTTCCTGGTGCTGCTGCTCGTGATTGAGCCCGATCCCGAGCCGCTCGAGGATCTGCGCCCACGGCCGCTCGCCCGCGCCGTCGAGCAAGGCCTCGATGTGCCGGTCGACGTGGGCACGGTAGCGGAACACCTCGTCGACCGTCGGCCGTGACAGGAAACCGCGCGCGTCACGCGGATGAAATGCGCCGACCTGCTCGTAATAGGAGTTGAAGAGGACGCGGAAGGACGTATCGAACTCGCGGTAGCCGGGGAGGAACGCGCGCAGGATGAAGGTCTCGAAGAACCAACTGACATGCGCGAGGTGCCATTTCGCCGGACTCGCCTCGGCCGTCGTCTGGATCACGTAGTCCTCGACCGCGAGCGGGGCGCACAGCGCTTCGCTGTCGGCGCGGACCCTGCGGTACCCGGCGCGCCACGCCCCCAACGTCGCGGGCTCGCCGGCGGTGATCGACTCGTCCGAATGCGCTCGCTGCATGTCCCGTCCTCCTGCGCGTGGCGCCAGCGGCGCGAAAGCGGCAGGGGACGGCGAGTCCGGCTCGACCGGGCGCGCCGGCCGGAGCCGCGCGGATCAGTAAAAGATCGAATGCAGCATCTTCGCACTCAGCAGCATCAGCACGCCGGCGAAGATCTTCTTCAGCGTTGCGACCGGCAAGCGGTGCGCGAGTTTCGCGCCGAGCGGCGCGGTGAACATGCTCACCGCGCTAACAAGCACCAGCGCGGGCAGATAAACGAAGCCGAGGCTGTATTCCGGCGTCCCGGCCGCGCTCCAGCCGTTCACGAGATAGCCGAGCGTGCCCGCGAGCGCGATCGGCAGCCCGATCGCCGCCGAGGTGCCGATCGCGTTATGTACCTTGATGTTGCACCACGTCATGAACGGCACCGACAGCGAGCCGCCGCCGATCGCGACGAGCGCCGACACGCCGCCGATGCCGACGCCGACTGCTCCCATGCCGAGCGGCCCGGGCAGTTCGCGCGACGGCTTCGGCTTCACGTTCACGAGCATTTGCAGCGACACGTAGCCCATGAAGCAGACGAAGAAGATCGCGAGCGGCGCGGACGCCACGCGTGAAGCGATGAAGGTCGCGCCGAAAGTGCCGAGCAGGATGCCGGGAGTGATGAAGCGGACAATCTCCCAGCGCACCGCGCCGTGGTTGTGATGCGCCCGCAGACTCGACATCGAGGTCACCACGATCGCCGCCATCGAGGTGCCGAGCGCCAGATGCACGACCGCGTTCGCCGGAAAGCCCTGCGCGATGAAAAGGCTCGTCAGGACCGGCACCATGATGCCGCCGCCGCCGACGCCGAGCAGTCCGGCGAAAAAGCCGACGACCGCTCCCAGCGCCGGGTAGCTCAGCCACCAGACATCGAAATGCATTTCTCCCGCCTCGCTTCGAACAAGGATTCTTCGGTCGGGAAGCTGCCTGCGCGGCGCAGTGCGCAGTGTTGCAGGCCTCAGGGGGACGGGAGGAAAACAGGGCGTTCGGTTGCCTGCGCTACTACCCTCCATCCGCCTCCGCCCGTTCGGCCTGCGCAGGCGATGCGCCGAGTTGAAACCGCGTTGCAGCTCCCGGCTCGTTGCGGCACTCGACGCTCGCCGCACCGGCTTCCGCTTCACGACCACAAAAACAAATGAGGCGCGGATCGGAATCCGCGCCTCATGATTGGTCCCCCACCTGTGCCGTCTCTGCCGGCATCCTGAACCTGGGGTTCAGGGAGGTCGCTTTCCTTCCGCGTCAGGCTCACCCGGCTAGGGGCGTGCACACCAGCGGCATCCATGGTCCGCGACCAAGTCTCTCGACATTGGTCCAAGGAATCTACGACTTCGACGACCAGGCGGGGGATTGAACTTCACGCACCATCGACTCGCGCCAAGCCCTTGTTAAAAAAGCTTTTCCTGCTGCGCGAGCACCCCATCGAGGCGTGCATTGACGAGACCGATTCTACGCTTCACGGCCTGCATGTCAAACCCGCCGGAGCGCTGGAACTGCAAAAACTCGTGCGCGATATTGAGCGCGGTCATCACCCCGAGCTTCTCGCCGGACGAGCCGGTTTTTACCGCGAGACTGTTCAGTTTCTCGTCGAGATAGGCCACCGCCGCGAGCAGCGCGTCCTTGTCTTCAGGCCGGCAGGCGACGCTATAGGCCTTGCCGAGCAGCGTGATATCGAGCGTGTCGTTCTGCATCTCAGGCTTCCGGCAATTGCCCGAGCAGGGCTTCGAGCTTCTCGGTCGCAAGCCTGACCTTGTCGGCGAGTACGCGATTGTCGGCCTCGAGGCGGGCGACGCGAGTGCGCAATTCGCGCGCCTCGACCTTGCCCGATTCATAAAGACCGATCAGTTGTTCGAGCTGATGTTCGAGCTTGTTGAGTTCTGCGTCCATGCGGCGGATGGTAGAGGGGCGACCCTGGGCGGTCAAGGAACGGCCCGGCGCGCCGGTTCGGGCGCGGACAGACCGGGAAACGGCGGGTCGCCGGCTTCAAGCGCGAGCGCTGAAAGCCGGCGACCCGCGCGAGGTTTGCGTTCAGCGCTGAACTTGCGTCACGTCGCGCACGGCGCCGGTGTCCGCGCTCGTCGTCAGCGCGGCGTAGGCCTGCAACGCCGCCGAAACGACGCGCTGACGATTCGCCGGCTTCCAGGCCTTGCTGCCCTTCGCGTCCATCGCCGCACGCCGTTGCGCGAGGACGTCGTCGGACACCGCGAGGTGGATGCGGCGATTCGGGATGTCGATCTCGATCGCGTCGCCATCTTCGACGAGCGCGATCGCGCCCCCGCAGGCCGCTTCGGGTGACGCATGGCCGATCGACAGCCCCGACGTGCCGCCCGAGAAACGGCCATCGGTGAGCAGCGCGCATTCCTTGCCGAGACCTTTCGATTTGAGGTAACTCGTCGGGTAGAGCATCTCCTGCATGCCGGGACCGCCCTTCGGCCCTTCGTAGCGGATCACGACGACGTCGCCGGCGACGACCCGGTCGCCGAGGATGCCCTCGACCGCGGCTTCCTGGCTCTCGAACACGCGGGCGCGGCCGGTGAACTTCCAGATCGACTCGTCGACACCGGCCGTCTTCACGATGCAGCCCTTCTCGGCGATATTGCCGTAGAGCACCGCGAGGCCGCCGTCCTCGGTGAAGGCGTTCGCGCGGTCGCGGACCACGCCGTGCGAGCGATCCATGTCGAGCTCCTTCCAGCGCCGGTCCTGCGAGAACGCGACCTGCGTCGGCACCCCGCCGGGGGCGGCCTTGTAGAAGTCGAACACCGCGTTGTCGTGCGCCTGCATCACGTCCCAGCGCGACAGCGCTTCGGCCATCGTCTTGCTATGCACGGTCGGCAGTTCGACGTGCAGCAGGCCGGCGCGGTTGAGTTCGCCGAGGATCGCCATGATGCCGCCGGCGCGATGCACGTCCTCGATATGCACGTCCGCGATCGCCGGCGCGACCTTGCACAGGCACGGCACCTTCCGCGAGATGCGGTCGATGTCGGCCATCGTAAAGTTCACTTCCGCTTCACGGGCGGCAGCAAGCAGATGGAGCACGGTGTTCGTCGAACCGCCCATCGCGACATCGAGGCTGATCGCGTTCTCGAAAGCTTTGAAGGTCACGACCGAGCGCGGCAGCACCGAGGCGTCGTCCTTCTCGTAATAGCGGCGCGCCATGTCGACGATGGTGCGCCCAGCGCGACGGAACAGCTGCTCGCGGTCGGCGTGCGTCGCGAGCACCGTGCCGTTGCCCGGCAGCGACAGGCCGAGCGCTTCGGTCAGGCAGTTCATCGAGTTCGCGGTGAACATGCCCGAGCACGAACCGCAGGTCGGACAGGCGGAACGCTCGATCGCGTCGACCTCGGCGTCCGAGCAGCTGCTGTCCGCAGCCTTGACCATCGCATCGACGAGGTCGAGCGAGATCACTTTCCCCTCCCACTTGACCTTGCCGGCCTCCATCGGGCCGCCGGAGACGAAGATCGCCGGGATGTTCAGCCGCAGCGCGGCCATCAGCATGCCCGGCGTGATCTTGTCGCAGTTCGAAATGCAGACCAGCGCATCGGCGGTGTGCGCATTGACCATGTACTCGACGCTGTCGGCGATCAGCTCGCGCGACGGCAGCGAGTACAGCATGCCGCCGTGGCCCATCGCAATGCCGTCGTCGACGGCGATCGTGTTGAACTCCTTGGCGACGCCGCCGGCAGCCTCGATCTCTCGCGCGACGAGCTGGCCGAGGTCCTTCAGGTGGACGTGACCGGGCACGAACTGGGTGAAGCTGTTCGCGATCGCGATGATCGGCTTCTCGAAATCGCCGTCCTTCATGCCGGTGGCGCGCCACAGCGCGCGGGCGCCCGCCATGTTGCGGCCGGCGGTGGAGGTACGGGAACGGTACTGGGGCATGGCTTCCTCGACTCGGATGCGGGCGCGGCGTCCGGCGCGCGCCACTTCGGTTCACACCGGGAATTCTAACCGAAGCCAAACGCTGCTCGGCTATCATTGGCCTCCCGCCGCGGGACACCCGCCTCAAGAGTATTGGTAAAGCGATGACCGAGAACACCCACACCGCCTCCGACGCCGAAGGCTACGATCTCGACCCTGTCGAAATCCGCGTCCTCGGCGTGCTGATCGAAAAGGCCTTCGTCACACCCGACAACTATCCCCTGTCGATCAACGCGATCGTGACCGGCGCGAATCAGCTCACCGGCCGCGACCCGGTCATGAACCTCCCCGAAGCCGACGTGCAGGACGCGATCGACCGCCTGATGGCACGCAAGCTCGTGTCGCGCCGCGACCAGGCGGGCGCGCGGGTATCCAAGTACGAACACCTCGTCCGCCTGCGCCATTCGCTGCCGCCCCCGGAGCAGGCGGTGCTCGCGACGCTGATGCTGCGCGGCGCCCAGACCGCCGGCGAAATCCGCCAGCGCTGCGAGCGGATGCACCGCTTCGACGACGTCGCCGCGATCGACAAGGTGCTGGAACATCTGGGCGAGAAATACCCGCCGATGGCCGCCGCGCTGCCGCGGGCGCCCGGCACGAAGGAAACCCGCTACGCGCATCTCCTCGGCGGCAGCGATGCGTTCGCGCAGATGGGCGAAGCGCTCGCCGCCGGCCAGTCCGGCCGCGGCCGGACGACCGAACTTGAGGACGAAGTCCGGCGCCTGCGCGACGAGGTCGAGTCGCTGCGCAGCGAATTCGAGAAATTCCGCTCGCAGTTCGACTGATTCCGCTTTGCGAACGGGATTTCCCCGAGCCCGGCGTGCTCGCCGCTGAGCCGCCATTCCTCCCCTGTTCCGCCTGCCTCCCATGCTGATCCACCCGCAGTTCGACCCCATCGCGATTTCCATCGGCCCGCTCGCCGTGCGCTGGTACAGCCTGATGTATCTCGTCGCATTCGTGCTGGTCATCGTGCTCGGCCGCCTCCACGCGCGGCGGCGCCCCGAGCTCGGCTGGAACGCGCAACAGATCGACGACCTGCTGTTCTACGGCATGATCGGCGTCGTCGTCGGCGGGCGCCTCGGCGAAGTCCTGTTTTTCCAGCCGGGGTATTACTTCGGCCACCCGCTCGAGATTTTCGCGGTCTGGAAAGGCGGGATGAGCTTTCATGGCGGCTTCCTCGGCGTGCTCGCCGCGATGTGGCTGTACGGGCGCCGCGTCGGGAAGGGGTTCTGGCAAGTCACCGATTTCATCGCGCCGCTGGTGCCGACCGGGCTCGCGGCGGGGCGGCTCGGCAACTTCATCAACGGCGAACTGTGGGGCCGCCCCGCCGACCCCGAACTGCCGTGGGCGATGGTCTACCCGTGGGTCGACGCCCTTCCCCGCCACCCGTCCCAGCTCTATCAGATCGCCGGCGAAGGCCTGTTGCTCTTCGTCATCCTGTGGATCTATTCGGCGCAGCCGCGGCCGCTGAAGGCCGTCTCGGCCGTGTTCCTGATCGGCTACGGGGTCCTGCGTTTCACGGCCGAGTTCTTCCGCACGCCCGACCCCGGGATCTTCGGCACGCTGTCGCTCGGACTCTCCACCGCGCAATGGCTGTGCGTACCGATGGTCCTCGCCGGCGTCGGCCTGCTGATGGCGTCCGGACGACGCGCCGCCTCCGCCTAGGAGCGACGCGCCGGGCGGGCGACCGTACCGGGACCGAGCCTCATTTCTCGCAAAGCGGAAATAACTCACGGGCAGCCCCAATTTGGGTCGAAATAATCCTTCGGCCCCGGTATCCTGCGTTCTCAGCGAGGTCGAGCTAATGACATACTCATAGCCGTCGACCGCAAGAAGGAGACAGCATGGCATCCGGACTGGTATCCCGCAGCCTATCGAAGGTTCGGGCGATGATCGCCGGCGCGGGGGAAGCGAAGAGCGTCGAGCCGACCGAGAAGGTGCTCGCCCGTATCCGCCGTCAGTTGAAGGAATGTGCGGAAGGGCTCGGCGGTGAAGTGTCGACGCGGCTGCGCGCGGCGCGGCTCGCCGAAACCTATCTCTCGCTCGACGACGCCGGGCGCATCGCCTTCCTGCGAATGATCGCGGTCGAGTTCGGACCGGACCCGCGGAAAGTCGCGAAAGCCCACGACGCGTACCAGGCTGCGGTCGGGACGGATCGGCAGTGGGATGCCGAAGCGCAGCTGCGCGCGGCGATGCGCTCGTCGCGCATCCGCATCCTCACGCAGTTCAACGCGATCCCCCAGGGCGTGAAATTCCTCGTCGACCTGCGGGTCGACCTGCTGCGCTACCTCGAGAAGCACAAGGACCTGAAGTCGCTCGACCGCGAACTCGAAGCGCGTCTGACCGCGTGGTTCGACGTCGGCTTCCTCGAACTCGCGCGCGTCACGTGGAATTCGCCGGCGGCGCTGCTCGAGAAGATCGTCGCGTACGAGGCGGTGCACGAGATCCGCTCGTGGCGCGACCTCAAGAACCGGCTCGGCTCCGACCGGCGCTGCTATGCGTTCTTTCACCCGCGGATGCCCGACGAGCCGCTGATCTTCGTCGAAGTCGCGCTGATGGAGGATCTCGCCGACAACGTGCAGAAGCTCCTCGACGAGAACGCTCCGGTCGCCGACGCCACGCGCGCGACGACGGCCATTTTCTACTCGATCAGCGCGACCCAGGAGGGGCTGCGCGGCGTGTCGTTCGGCAATTTCCTGCTCAAGCGCGTCGTCGACGATTTGCAGCGCGATTTTCCGCGCATCAAGACTTTCGCGACGCTGTCGCCGATTCCCGGTCTCGTGCGCTGGGCGGCGAAAAACGCAACGACCGCGCTCGCCGCCTTTTCGGACGCCGACTGGAAGCGACTCGCCGCGGCCGGGATCGACGGTCCGGATTCGGCGCAGCTCAAACTCGTGCTCGGCGGCACGACCGCGTGGCCGGGCGACGCCGCGCTCGCGAACGCGCTGCGCGATCCGCTTCTGAAAGTCGCGGCGGCCTACCTGCTGGAGGCGAAGCGCGGCAACGCGCCGCTCGACCCGGTCGCCCGGTTCCACCTCGGCAACGGCGCGCGCGTCGAGCGGCTCAACTGGCTCGCCGACGTGTCCGACAAGGGCCTCGGCCAGTCCTGGGGGATCATGGTCAACTACCTGTACGATCCCGACCGCATCGTGGAAAACGTCGAAACCTTCGCCGGCAAGGGCGGCATCGACGCAGACGCGGCGGTGCGGCGCCTCGCGCGGCGCTGAGCGGCACGGGCAAGACGTGGGCCTGCCGCTTCAGCACACCTCGATCCGGATCCGGCTGCTGCTCGCGAGCACCGTGGTCCAGGTGCTGCTGTTGACGCTGCTGCTCGCGAACAGCGTCCGGCTGATGAACGATGCGACGTCGGCAAGCCTGAACACGCTCGCCGACCAGAACGCGACGATGCTGCACGCGATGGCGACGGCGTACGGCGAACAGGGCCAGCTCGACGCACTCCAGGACATTCTCGGCGAGCTGCTGGCCGAATCCGATGAAGGGCTCGTCTACGTCCGGATCGGCACCCCCGACGGGCGAACGCTGGTGCAGGCGGGCATGCAGGAGATGACGACGCTGCCCGCGGAGGGAGTCGCCGGCGACGACAACACCGGCCAGCCCAGGCTCCTCCACGTCCGCCGACCGCTGCTCCTCGAGCGCAACGAGATCGGCTACCTGCAGTTCGGCGTGTCGGTTTCGACGCTCGCCGCAGCCCGGCGCGCCATCACCGAACAGGGCGCGTTCATCGCGCTGATCGAAATCCTGCTCACGTTCGCGCTCCTTTCCGGCATCGGCTACCTGCTGACCCGCAACCTCGGCCGCCTTCTGGCCGGCAGCCAGGCGATCGCCGAAGGGCGGCTCGATCACCGGCTGCCCGAGAACGGCAGCGACGAACTCGCCCGGCTCGCGCGCCGTTTCAACATCATGGCCGCGAACCTGCAGGACCGCATCGGCGAACTCCAGGACACGGCCGCGCGGCTGAAGACCAGCGAGCAGCGCTACGAACTCGCGATCCAGGGTTCCAACGACGGCCTGTGGGACTGGGACATCAGCGCAGGCACCGTCTACTGCTCGCCGCGCTGCTGCGAGATCGTCGGCTTCACGTTCGACGACCTGCAACACGCGCCGCAGACGATCCTCGACGCGATCCACCCCGACGACATGCAGGCCTATCGCAACAATATCGTCGAACACCTGAAGGGCTACAGCACGCAGTTCAAGTTCGAATACCGTGCGCTCCAGGCGGACGGCACCTATCGCTGGGTGATGAAGCGCGGGGTCGCGCTGCGGAACGCGGACGGGCGCGCGTTCCGGATGGCGGGATCGATCAGTGACGTGCATCTGCACAAGCTCGCGGAGAACCAGTTGCAGTTCGACGCGCTGCACGACCGGCTGACCGGCCTGCCGAACCGGGCGCTGTTCCTCGAGCACGTGCGCAGCGCACTCGGGCAGCAACGCCGCGCGGACCGCCACGGGTTCGCGGTGCTCGGCATCAATCTCGAACGCTTCCGGCTGGTCAACGACAGCTTCGGTCATGCCGCGGGCGACGAACTGTTGCGCCGCATCGCGGCCGCGCTCCTCGAGACGCTGCGCGAAGGCGACATCGTCGCGCGGGTCGGCGGCGACCAGTTCGCGCTGCTGCTGAACGATATCCAGGATCCTGCCGACTCCCTGCGCGTCGCGGCCCTTCTTCGCGAACGGCTGGCGCAGCCGACCGACGTCGCGGGACAGCGGCTGTATCCGAAATGCCGCGTCGGGATCGCGCTGAGCAACGACTACGACGACGACGCCGAAGCGCTGCTGCGCGACGCCGACAACGCCCTCCAGCGCGCGCGGGCGTGCGGCGACAGCAGCGTCTCGATGTTCCATGCCTCGATGCACGCCCAGGCGCTGCAGAGCCTTCGCCTCGAGAGCGACCTGCGCGCGGCGTTGCGCGACGGCAGCCTCGCGGTCCATTTCCAGCCGATCGTCGCGCTCGCCGACGGGCGGATCAGCAGTTTCGAGGCGCTGGTCCGCTGGCCGCATCCGACCGAAGGCCTGCTCCCGCCGAACCTCTTCATTCCCCTTGCCGAGACTCTCGGTCTGATTCACGACCTCGACATGCTGGTACTCACGCGCGCGTGCGAACGGATCGTGCGCTGGCAACAGCAGGCGAACGGGGCGGAGGTTCCGAGAGTCGGCGTCAATCTGTCGGCGATGCAGTTTTCCCGTCCGGATCTCGCCGGCGAGATCATCGCCGAGATCGCGCGCCACGGCCTGCCCGCCGAAATGCTGCGCTTCGAAGTCACCGAAAGCGTGCTCGCGCAGCCCGAGGGCCCCGCGAAGCACGTTCTCGAGCGTCTTCGCAACGCCGGGATGTCGGTCCTGATCGACGATTTCGGCACCGGTTACTCGGCGCTGAGCTACCTGCACACGATCCCGTGCGACGTCGTCAAGCTCGACGGATCCTTCGTCCGCTCGCTCGACAAGGACCGGCGGCTGCGCACGATCGTCGCCGGCAGCATCGCCCTTGCGCACGATCTGGGCATGCGGGTCGTCGCCGAATGCATCGAGACGCCGCAGCAGGCCGCGCTGCTTCAGGCGATGGGCTGCGACTACGGCCAGGGCTACCTGTATTCGCGGCCGCTCGACGACGCCGGTGTGGAAAGACTGCTCTTTGCCCACCCCCCCGCCGGAGCCCACGCATGAGCATCGACCTCCTGCGCCGGGTCGGACGCTTCGTCCTGCTCGCGATGCTCGCGATCGCGCTGCCGACGTTTGCGGCGCAGGCGAACGCGCCGCTCGTGCAGGTGTCGGGATTCGCGACGCTCGGCGCGGTCACGACCGACCGCGACGACGTCTGGTTCACGCGCTACGGCGTGAATTACCCCGGCGACTCGGACCCGGATTTCAGTCCCGACTCGCTTCTGGGGCTGCAGGCGAGCCTGCGCCTTTCCGCATACAACGACATCACGGTGCAAGCGCTCGTGCGGGAGGACGGCGAGGAATCCTACGATCCGCGCGTCACGCTCGCGTTCTTCCGCCAAACGCTCGCGTCCGGGCTGTCGATGCGGCTCGGGCGCCTGCGCGTGCCCTTCTTCATGCTGTCCGACTCGCTGCACGTCAATTACGCGAACCCGTGGGTGCGGCCGCCGGTCGAGGTCTACGGCCTCAACCCGTTCAACGACCTCGATGGCGTCGATCTCGTTTATCACACCCGGCTCGGCGCGCTCGACGCCGAGTTGCATCCCTATTTCGGCCGCGGCCGCGTTCCGTTCCCGATGGGCAGCGCACGGCTGAAAGCGACCTGGGGGATGAATGTCGCGCTGTCACGCGGGGATTTCTCGCTGCATCTCGGGCACGGGGACGGCCGCTTCGCGATGGAGCGCGGCGATCCGCAGACGAGGGCGGTGATCGCCGCGCTAGTCCGTGCCGGGCTCCCCGGCGTCGCCGCGGACCTGTCGGGCACCGACGGCACGACGAGCTTCGATTCCGTCGGCGTGCAATGGGACGACGGCGCCTGGCAGGTCGTTAGCGAATACGCGCGTCGCCGCGTCAACCGGTACGCGACCAGTTCGAGCGGCTGGTACGTGAGCGTCGGGCGGCGCTTCGGCCCGGTCACGCCCTACGCCGTGGTTGCGCGCCAGCGCCTCGACGAGCAGATCGCCGAAGCCGCGGTGCCGCGCGGACTGCAGCCGGCCTGGGACGCGTTCCTGACCTCGCGCAACAACGCCCAACGCAGCTTCACGCTCGGCACGCGCTGGGACGTCACGAGTTTCGCGGCGATGAAGGCGGAAGTCACCCACGCCCGCCTCGACGACGATTCGTGGGGCTCGTATTTTCCGCGCGCCATGCGGGGCGGGGCCGCAATCGCCGGGAAGCGTATGAACACGTTCAGCCTGTCGCTCGATCTGACGTTCTGAGTCCGCGCCCCGTGCCCCCCCTTTTCCTCGCAATCCTGCTCGCGCTGCCGCTATCCCTGTCGGCGGCGGGGGCCTGCGCGCAAGCGGAAACGCCGATCGTCGTCGTCGCCGGCGAGGGCAGCGCGATCCCCGCGCTATCGAAAGAGCAGGCCGAGCAGCTTTATCTCGGTCGTGCTTCAACGCTTCTCGGCGGCACTCCGGTTTCGCTCGCGGACCTCCCGCCCGGGGCGACGCGCGACCGCTTCTACGCCGGCCTGACCGGCAAGAATCCGAGCCAGATCCGCGCGCACTGGTCGCGGATGGTGTTCACCGGCCGCGCGCTGCCGCCGCGGGAAGTTGCCGACGCCGAGCAACTGCGCTCGCTCCTCGCGGCCGATCCGAACCTCATCGGCTACCTGCCGGCCGCTGCCGCCAACGACCACCTGAAAATCCTGCTGCGGCTGCCCTGATCGCCGCCGCCCGCAGTCGTTGCCGATCTGCGGGACCGGGATGACCGCGGCAAGCGGAGTCCTTCTCGAGCACCAACCGCCGGCGCCCGCAGCGCTCGGGAAACGCGAGGGTTGCGGCACCGCGGGCCGGCCCTTGGGGCAATCGGCACGCCACGGATGTCCTGGTCGGTGTGCCCGGCTGGAAAACCGTGCGCAAACGCTTGACCGAACTTCGTCTCGATGTTGTAATGCGAATCGTTCCTATTCGTTTTATTCGAGCCATGACAAACGAACGGCCGCCTTCGTCGCTTCAGTCGCAGTCCCGCCCCGCCGCCGGGACTGGCAATCACGGAGATCGGCCGGGACACGGGCACGGGGCGATCGCAAGCGAGTCGCTGCTTCTCGGGCGCGCGAGCGTGACGATTGCGCACGAAGGCATGCACTACGTCCTGCGCACGACGCGCGCAGGGAAACTCATTCTGACGAAATGACGCCGCGGCAATCCGGCGGACAAATGGAATAACGGGGCTAGACTATGTACGTCTGCGTTTGCAATGCGGTCACCGAACGCCACATCGGCCTGGCAGTGAGCGAAGGGGCGAGGACCCTGCGCGACCTGCGCACTACGCTCGGGGTGGCGGGAGAGTGTGGCCGCTGCGCGTGCTGCGCGCGCGACTGCCTGCGTTCGGCGCTGGCGGAGCAGACGGAGACCGCGAGACCGACGGGAGTCGGCCTTGCGCCCTCGTTCTCCTTTGCCGCGGAGGCTGTATGAAAGGCGACGTAAAAGTCATTCAGTTCCTCAACAAGCAATTAACCACCGAGCTGACCGCCATCAACCAGTATTTCCTGCATGCGCGGATGTACAAAAACTGGGGCCTCGAGCGACTCGGACATCACGAATACAAGGAATCGATCGAGGAAATGAAGCACGCCGACAAGCTGATCGAGCGCGTGCTGTTCCTGGAGGGCCTGCCGAACCTGCAGAACCTCAACAAGCTGATGATCGGCGAGGACGTTCCCGAATGCCTTCAGGCGGACCTCGGCCTCGAACTCGGCGGCCGCACCGATCTGCTCGAAGCGATCGCGTACTGCGAGATCTGCAAGGACTACGTTTCGCGGGAGATTTTCGAAGACATCCTCGAAGAAACCGAAGAGCACATCGATTACCTCGAAACCCAGATCGAGCTTCTCGACAAGGTGGGGCTGCAGAATTACCTGCAGTCCCAGATGGAAGGCGGAAGCTGACGCGCGCCGGCGGCGAACGCCGGCTTTCCTCCACCCCTGCCAGCCAGTTCTCCCGCGGAACGAGCCAGCGACGAAACCCGACGGAGAACTGGCACATGAACAGAACGCCCCCGGCCCCCCGCTTCCGCCCGCTCGCCGCCCATGTCCCCGCGTTCGCGCCCCATCGCGTCGCGCTGTACCTCCTCGTCGCCGCGGCCTTGATCAACCAGTTGATCGGATGACCGCCCGCGCATGCCTCCCTCGCTTTCTCCGGTGCGAAGCCGCCCCCTTTTCGCAGTAGATTGAAATGGCGCTCTCCCACTCGCTCCCCGCGGCGCGCTTTCCCGCCGATTCCCATACCGGCGAGCGCCCGCCGCTGACCTTCGCCGCTGCCCGCGAGAAGCCCGAAGGCGCGCAGCGGGCGCTCGGGGACGTGTACAGGGCACGTTCCGGCCGAGCGCGTGCGGGCGCGCCCCGCCCGCTCGAGCGGCGCCTGATCCTCGCGCTCGTTGCCGCGGCGCACCTGGCCGCGGCGATCGGCTTCTCGCAATTCCGCGCCGAGCCGGTCACGCCGCCACCGCCGATCTCGGTGGCGCTGATCGAACCGCCGGTCGTCATCCCGACGCCTGCGCCGCCGCCCGCACTGCCGACGCCGCCGAAACCCGAAATCCGCAAACAGCCGCCTCCGCCGAAACCCGTCGTGACGCCCGCGCCGCCGAAACCGGTCAAAGCCCCGGTGCCGCCCGCGCCGGTGACCGAAGCGGCAAGCGCGATCCGCAACGAAGAACCGCCACCGCCCGTCGAACCCGCGGTCGCCGCTCCCGCGCCGGCCGCCGCGCCGGTCGCCGCCGCGCCTCGTCAGGCCGAAGCCCCTCCGAGCGTCGCCGAAACGGTCCCGGCGCGCTTCGACGCGGCCTACCTCAACAACCCCACCCCCGCCTACCCGCCGCTCGCGCGCAGGATGCGCGAGGAAGGCAAGGTGCTGTTGCGCGTGTTCGTGACCGCCGACGGCGCACCGGGCAAAATAAGCGTTTCCACCAGTTCGGGCTCGACCCGGCTCGATACCGCCGCGGAAAATGCGGTCGCCCGCTGGCGCTTCGTGCCGGCGAAACAGGACGGCCGCAGCGTCGATGCCTGGGTCGTCGTGCCCATCGTTTTCAAACTCGAAGGATAAGGAAGATGCCTGTCGACAACTTCGGCCTCGCCCACCTCTGGGGGCAGTCGGACCTCATCATCAAGCTCGTCGCCTTCATGCTGGTCGTGATGTCGGTCGCAAGCTGGTACCTGATCGCGGTACGCGCGCTGCGCCAGTTCCGGGCGCGCCGGTTCGACGCCGGCGTCGAGGCGTTCTGGAACGCACCGAACCTCGACGAAGGCCTCACGCGCCTGTCGCGCGCGGCGCCGGATTCGCCGTTCGAAGCCCTCGCGCGCCAGGGCGCCGCCGCGGCCGAGCATCTGCGCCGCCACACGCATGAAGAGACGCTCGGTGGCAAGCTCGACACCGACGAGTTCGTCACCCGCGCGATGCGGAAATCGATCGCGTTATCGACGGCACAGCTCGAATCCGGGCTGACGGTGCTCGCGTCGATCGGCTCGACCGCGCCGTTCGTCGGCCTCTTCGGCACTGTCTGGGGCATCTACCACGCGCTGATCGGCATCAGCGTGTCCGGCATGGCGACGCTCGACAAGGTCGCCGGCCCGGTCGGCGAAGCGCTGATCATGACGGCGTTCGGCCTGTTCGTCGCGATCCCGGCGGTGCTCGCCTTCAACGCCTTCACGCGGGCCAATCGCCTCGAACTGTCGGAGCTCGACGCGTTCGCGCACGACCTGCACGCGTGGTTTACCACTGGCACCCGTCTCGCGAGCGCCCCGACCGGCGACGCCGCGAACCGTCCGGCGCGCGGCGCCGCCTCGACTCCGACGCTGCGGGTGTCGACGCCGGGAGCCGCGTGATGGCATTCGGCGGCTTCAGCCAGGAGGGACGCGGCGCCCCGATGAGCGAAATCAACATGGTGCCGCTGATCGACGTGATGCTGGTGCTGCTGATCGTGTTCATGATCACCGCGCCGCTGCTGACCCACGCGGTCAAGATCGACCTGCCGACCGCGGCGAGCGCGGCGAACAACGAGAAACCGGAGACCGTCACGCTCGCCGTCGACGAGGCGGGCTTCCTGTATTGGAACGACCGCCGGATCGACGACGCCGAGCTTGCGGCCCGCCTTGCCGAAGCCGCGGCGAAAGCGGTCCAGCCGGAGCTGCATCTGCGCGCCGATCGCGAGACGCGTTACCAGAAGCTCGCCCAGATCATGTCGGCGGCGCGGCAGGCCGGCATCCAGAAGATGGGCTTCATCACCGTCCCCGAGCAGTAAACCCCCGCAGCAGCGAACGCCCCGCCGGCCGCCGTTCGCGCGGCCGCGCCCCGGCCCCTCCACCCGGCCGGCATGCCATAATCCCGGGCCCCGCGGCACCCGCCGCGGAACCTCGGCCTGCAATACGATACAAACCGGCGACCATCCTTCACTTAATCTTTGCGCCGAACCCGACGCCCGCAAGGCGCGCCGCCCCGTCCCAACCCTCGCCCCAACACCGTCATGACCCCAGCCCCGGTCCCGCTGCAAGCGAAGCGACGCTCGCGTTACACGATTCTCGCGCTGATCTGCGTCGTACTGCTCGGTACCGCGGGCTATTTCGTCTGGTCGAAGTATTTCGCGAAGCCCGACGAGCTGTCGGGCTTCCAGCTGACCGCGGTGTCGCGCGGCGACATCGAGGACGTCGTCACCGCGACCGGAACCTTGCAGCCGCGCGAGTATGTCGACGTCGGCGCGCAGGTGTCCGGGCAGCTGAAGAAGTTCCACGTCGAGGTCGGGACCGAGGTCAAGGCCGGCGACCTGCTCGCCGAGATCGATCCGGTCGTGCTGCAGAGCCGCGTGGACGCGACGCGCGCGCAGTGGCGCAACCAGCGCGCGCAACTGATGGCACGCGAATCGGACCTCAAGCTCGCCGACATGCAGCTCCGCCGCCAGCGCAACCTGATGGCCGAGGACGCGACGACAACCGAGGCGCTGCAGACCGCGGAAGCCGCGCAGCTCGCCGCCCAGGCGCAGATCGAAGCGCTGAAGGCGCAGATCGACCAGACCGAGTCGAATCTCCGCGCCGACGAGGCGAACCTGAATTACGCGCGGATCTACGCACCGATGACCGGCACCGTCGTGTCGATCACCGCCCGCCAGGGCCAGACACTGATTTCGAGCCAGCAGGCGCCGGTGATCCTGCGGATCGCCGACCTGTCGACGATGACGGTGCAGACGCAGGTGTCGGAGGCGGACGTGAGCCGGCTGAAGCTCGGGATGCCGGCGTACTTCACGACGCTCGGCGGCAACGGCCGGCGGTGGGAAGGGACGCTGAACAAGATCGAGCCGACGCCGGTCGTGCAGAACAACGTCGTCCTCTACAACGCGCTGTTCGACGTCGCGAACCCGAACCAGGCGCTGATGACGCAGATGACCGCCCAGGTGTTCTTCGTCGTCGCGGCGGCGCGCGATGCGCTGCTCGTTCCGATGGCGGCATTCGCGTCCCATGCACCGCGCGCGACGCCCACGTCGGCGCCCGGCAACCGCTCCCGCGCCGGCGAGCCGGCACGCAAGCGACGCGACCCAAGCGGGCACGCGCCGCGGGAGCGCACGGTGCGCGTCGCCACCGCAGCCGGAACCGTCGAGGAGCGCCGCGTCGAAGTCGGCGTCACGAACCGCGTGGAAGCGCAAGTGCTCGCGGGACTCGAAGAAGGCGAACAGGTCGTGTCCGGCATCGCGCTCGAAGCGGGCGGACCGGCCGGCGCGCGCCGGCCACCGCGCCTATGAAGCACGAACCCTTCATCGGCGAGCTGAAGGTCGACGCGACGCCCGCCGTCCCGCTGATCGAGCTGTCGGGCATCACGAAGACCTTTCGCAGCGGCGAGCTCGCGGTCGAGGTGCTGCACGGCATCGACCTGACGATCCTGCCCGGCGAATTCGTCGCGATCGTCGGCACGTCCGGCTCGGGCAAGTCGACGCTGATGAACATCCTCGGCTGCCTCGACCGCCCGACGACCGGCCGCTACCGCTTCCTCGGCCGCGACGTCGCCGGTTTCGACCGCGATGACCTCGGCAGGCTGCGGCGCGAGACCTTCGGCTTCGTGTTCCAGAGCTACAACCTGATCGGCGGCTCGACCGCGCGCGAGAACGTCGAAGTGCCCGCGGTGTACTCCGGCATGCCGCCCGCCGAGCGGCACGCGCGGGCGACCGAACTCCTGACCGCGCTCGGCCTCGGCGAGCGCACCGGCCACCGCCCGAACCAGCTCTCCGGGGGCCAGCAGCAGCGCGTGTCGATCGCGCGCGCGCTGATGAACGGCGGTCGCGTGATCCTCGCCGACGAGCCGACCGGCGCGCTCGACAGCAAGAGCGGCGCCGAAGTCATGCAGCTGCTGCACAAGCTCTCGGCCGACGGCCACACGATCATCCTGATCACGCACGAGCGCGAAGTCGCAGAGCAGGCGCAGCGCATCATCGAGATCCGCGACGGCAACATCCTCAGCGATCCCGGCCCGCGCCGGCGAGATGGCGGCGAGCCCGACTTCGCGCCGCACATCGACCGCACCTCGCCGCTGTCCGACGTCGTCGAAGCGGGCCGCACGGCGCTGCGCGCGCTGCGCGCGAACGTGTTCCGCGCCGCGCTGACGCTACTCGGCATCGTCATCGGCGTCGCCGCGGTCATCGCGATGCTCGCGATCGGCGACGGCGCGAAGCAGTCGGTGATCGACCAGATCAGCTCGATGGGCACGAACCTGCTGACGGTGCGCCCCGGCGCGCCGAACCAGCGCGGGCGCGACACGACGGCGACCCTGGTGCCCGACGACGTGCGCGCGATCACCGAGCTGCCGAACGTGCTCGCGGCCGTGCCCGAGCAGAGCGCGACCGTGACGATCCGCTACGGCAACGCCGACCACCGGACATCCGCGACCGCGACGGGCGCCGACTTCACGATCGCGCGCGACTGGCCGATCGCGCGCGGCACGTTCTTCAGCGCCGCCGACGAGCGCAGCTACGCGACGGTCGCGGTGCTCGGCCAGACCGTCGCGAGCGCCCTTTTCGGCGACGCCGACCCGGTCGGCGAATTCGTCGTCGTCAACAGCATCATGTTCCAGGTCGTCGGCGTGATGGGCCCGATGGGCGCGACGCCGTGGGGCTCGGACCAGGACGACGTGATCTTCGTGCCCTACTCGACCGGCAGCCTGCGGCTTTTCGGCCAGCGTCACCTGCGCAGCGCGACCGTCGCCGTGGAGGACGTCGCGCAGATCGACGACACGCAGGAGGCGGTGCACACGCTGCTCCACGCGCGCCACGGCGGCGTCGAGGACTTCCAGATCCGCAACATGGCGTCGATCATCGAGAGCGCGTCCGAGACGCAGAACACGCTGACCGTGCTGCTCGGCACCGTCGCCGCAATCTCGCTGCTCGTCGGCGGCATCGGCGTCATGAACATCATGCTGGTGTCGGTCACCGAGCGCACGCGCGAGATCGGCATCCGCATGGCGACCGGGGCGCGGATGAAGAACATCCTGCAGCAGTTCCTGATCGAGGCGCTCGTCGTGTCGGCGCTCGGCGGCGCCATCGGCGTCGTCGTCGGGCTCGGCGCCGCGGCAATCATCGCAGCCTTCGACACCCCGATCGTCTATTCGCTGCCGCCGGTGCTGCTCGCGTTCGGCTGCGCGTTCGCGACCGGCCTGATTTTCGGCTACCTGCCCGCGCGCAAGGCCGCGCGCCTCGATCCCGTCGTCGCGCTCGCGTCGGAATGAACCCGCTCATGCCCTCGATCCGTCATCGTTCCGCCTCCGCCCTGCCGACCCGTTCTTCGCTGCGCTCCGTCCCGTTCGCCGCCGCGCTCGCACTCGTCGCCGGCTGCGCGATCACCGAGCCGACAACGCGCCCCGAACTCGCGATGCCGGCCGGATGGACGGAAGCCACGCCCGCGGCCGCGGCGCTTCCGGCGTCGGGCTGGTGGCGGGATTTCGGTTCGCCGTCGCTGCACGATCTCGTCGACGCCGCGCTCGCGGCGAACCCCGACATCCGCATCGCCGCGGAACGGGTACGCCAGGCCGAGATCCAGCTTCGCGCCGCCGGCGCGTCCTTGCTGCCGTTCGCCACCGCGGGCGGCGACACCGGCTGGCGGCGCTCGGACGCCGGCAGCGGCAGCCGTGCGATCGAAGCGGAATCGACCGGCGCGAGCCTCGCGATCAGCTACGAGGTCGACCTGTGGGGCCGACTCGCCGCTGGCGTCGAGGGCACCGACGCGTTCCTCGCGGCGAGCCGTTACGACTTCGAGACCGTCCGGCTGACGCTGGTCAGCGGCGTCGCGAACACGTATTTCCAGCTGCTCGCGACCCGCGCCCGCCTCGACATCGCACGCGAGAATCTCGCGATCGCCGAGCGCATCTTCGACGTCGCCGACGCGCGCTTCCGCAACGGCGCGGCATCGGCCCTCGACGTCAGCCGCCAGCGCAGCACCGTGCTCGCGCAGCGCGCGGCGATCCTGCCGCTCGAAACCGCCGAACGCCAGACGCGCGCCGCGCTGGCGGTGCTGCTCGGCCGTCCACCCCAGGGCTTCGCGCTCGCGGGCGAAGTGCTGGGCGCGCTCACCATTCCGGCGGTCGCGCCGGGCCTGCCGGCGGAGCTGCTCGTGCGCCGCCCGGATCTCGCGGGCGCGGAGGCCCGGCTCGCGGCGGCCAACGCCGACGTCGCTGCCGCGCGCGCCGCGCTGCTGCCGTCGATCCAGCTTTCCGGTTCGGCCGGCCTCGCGAGCACCGCGCTGCTGTCGCTCGCGAATCCGGGAAATTCGGTCGCGCTCACGGCGAGCCTCGCGCAGACGCTGTTCGACGGCGGGCGGCTGCGCGGCGAAGTCGAGACCGCCCGGTCACGCCGCCGCGAGCTCGTCGAAACTTACCGCAACGCGGTGTACGTCGCGCTCCAGGAAGTCGAGGACGCGCTCGGCAACGCGGAGCGCGACCAGCGGCAGGAAGAGGTCCAGCTGCTGATCCGCGACGAGGCGCAGCGCAGCTTGCGGCTCGCGGAGCTGCGCTACCGCGAGGGCGCCGACGACCTGCTCGCGGTGCTCGACGCGCAGCGCACGCTGTTCGACGCCCAGGACCAGCTCGCGCAACTGCGGCTCGCGCGGCTCGCCGATGCGGTCGACCTCTTCAAGGTATTGGGCGGCGGCTGGGAGTCCGACGCCGTACCCGACAGCGGAACGCCGGCAGCCGGCACGACAGGCAGTCAGGCCGGCGTCCAGCCCGCCCCGGCCTCCCCGGCCACCTCCGCTGCTCCGGCCGCCTCCGCCGCGTCCGATCGGGTCTGAGGGGACGCGCCCGCGGCGCGACGGTCCCCACCCTCGGCAGGCGGGCCGCGCTTCGCTGCCCAAGGTGCCGATGGCTGTCCACCGGCTCTGTTCCGACGTTCGGTGGATCCCCGAACCCGCCGGCGCTGTGCGGCATTCGGCCGCAGGCGACGCGTTTCGCCGCCGGCTTCGCAGAAACTCCCCGGAATACCCCATCCGCGATATTGGATGCGATTTTTCTATTGCGAACACTTCTCATTATTCTTATTATTCGCGAAACGCGCGGTATCGACCGCCGCTCCGTCCCTTCCAAACTCCGCCGAGGATCATCGATGACCCGCTTCCCGCTCCGCGCGCTCGCCGCCGCGACCCTGACCGCTCTGTCGTTCGCCGCGCACGCCCTGGAATACCCGATCGGCAAGCCGGTACAGCGCGACGGCATGGAGGTCGCCGCCGTGTATCTGCAGCCGATCGAGATGGAGCCGGACGGCATGATGAAGAAGGCCTCCGAGACCGACATCCACATCGAGGCTGACATCCGCGCGCTTGCGAACAACCCGAACGGCTTCGAGGAAGGCAGCTGGATCCCCTACCTGACGGTGAAGTTCGAGATCGCGAAGATCGGCAGCGACTGGAAGCTCGCCGGCGAATTCATGCCGATGGTCGCGAGCGACGGACCGCACTATGGCGACAACATCAAGCTCGCCGGACCGGGCAAGTACAAAGTCAAGTACACGATCCTGCCGCCGGGCGAGAACCACGGCTCGCACTTCGGCCGCCACACCGACCGCGCCACCGGCGTGCGTCCCTGGTTCAAGCCGTTCGAGGTCGAGAACGAATTCACGTACGCCGGCATCGGCAAGAAGGGCGGGTACTGAGATGCGGTCTGCCCCGCGCCTTGCGCGCACCGCGCTGGCGGCCTCACTCGTCGCCGCGGCCGGCGCGTCGCAGGCCGCGGCGCCCGCGCAGGACAAGGTGCTGGCCGAGCTGAAGCGGCTCGCCGAGCGCGTCGAGAAGCTCGAGAAGCGCAACGCCGAGCTCGAGGGCCGGCTCGCCGCGAGCGCCGCCCCCGCGGCCGCTGCCGCTGCCCCCGCCCCGGCGCTCGCGCAGCGCGTCGAGGCGCTCGAGCAGGCGAACCGCGACCTCGCCGCCGGCCTCGCCAGCGACCGCATCAGCGAACGCGAACCCGAGCTCGCAGTCCGGCTGAAGGCCGTCGAGGAACGGACCAACGCGATCGGCGCGCCGTCCAAGCTCGCCACGGCGCTCGACGGCATCAGCGTCGAAGGCGCGGTCGCGGCGGTTGCGCAGCGCATCGACGGCGATGGCCGCGAATCCGGGCGCGACGAGTCGCAGCTGTCCTGGCGCGGCGACATCGGCATCACGCTGCCGGCCGGCTCGGTCGGCCGCGGCGAAGGCGAGTTCTTCACCCAGCTTCGCGTCGGCCAGGGCGACAGCTTCACCGGCCTGCGGCCGACTTTCACCGGCGCGTACAACAGCCTCGCGTTCGAGGCCGGCGGCGGCTCCGAGGAGACCTACGCGATCGTCGCGCAGGCGTGGTACCAGCTGACGACCCCGCTCGGCGACGACGCCGAGTCGCCGCACAGTCTGCAGCTGACCGTCGGCAAGATGGACCCGTTCGTGTTCTTCGACCAGAACGCGATCGCCGACAACGAGGCCGAGAAGTTCCTCAACAACGTGTTCGTGCATAACCCGCTGCTCGACTCGGGCGGCGCGGTCGGCGCCGACAGCTACGGCTTCACGCCGGGCCTGCGCCTCGCATATCGCAACGAATCCGACAGCCCCGACTGGTGGCAGGCGTCGGCCGCGGTGTACGGCGCCGGCGAAGGGGCGCGCTTCGGCCGCAGCTTCGACGAGCCGTTCGTGATCGGGCAGCTCGAATACGGCCGCAAGTCCTTCGGCTTCGACAGCACCTACCGCCTGTATGCGTGGCGCAACGGCCAGTACGAGGGCTTCGACGGCAGCGTCGAGGGCGCCTCCGGCTGGGGCGCGAGCGTCGACCAGCGCGTGCACGAGGACGTGACGCTGTTCGCCCGCTACGGCCAGTCGACGTCGGACCATGCGGCGTTCGACCGCGCGCTGACGGTCGGCGCGGAGATCGCCGGCAACGCGTGGGGCCGCGGCGCCGACGGCGTCGGCCTCGCGTGGGGCTGGCTGCGCGCGAGCGACGAGTTCCGCGACGCCGCGCCGACGCTCGACGGCTTCGGCTTCGACGCCCGCGGCGCCGAGCAGATCGGCGAGCTGTACTACCGCTGGTACCTGAACGAGCAGCTGTCGCTGACGCCCGACCTGCAGTACGTGCGCCGCCCGGCGGCGAACCGCGACGTGAAGGCGATCACCGCGTTCGGGCTGCGCGCGTTGTATGCGTTCTGATTCCGTCTCCGCCATCCACCCCGCCGGCCCCGCGCCGCGCGGGGTTTTCGTCCGTCTACGGCCAAGGATCCGCCAGCCATGAAACCGCCCCGCTTCCTCGCTTCCGCCGCTGCGATCGCCGCACTCGCCGCGGCCGCCGCCGCGCACGCCGAGCTGCCGAGCTTCGAGGTCGTCGCCGAGAACGGCCGCTTCACGCCGGACACGATCGTCGTGCCGGCGAACACGCGCTTCCGGCTGACGCTGACCAACCGCAACGCCGGCCCGGAGGAGTTCGAGACCTCGAACCCGTTCAAGGAGCTCGTCGTCGCGCCCGGCGTGTCGCGCAGCACCGTGTTCCCGCCGCTCAAGCCCGGCACCTATCCGTTCTTCGGCGAGTTCCATCCGGACACGGCGAAGGGCCAGTTCGTCGCGAAGTAACCTGGAATCGAGGAAGCCGTCATGGGTAACGCCCTGTTCATCGTGTGGCGCGAGAGCGTCGAGGCGATTCTCGTCGTCAGCATCCTGTACGCGTGGATCGACGCGCGCCGCGGCGGGCCGGTCGGCCTGCGCCACCTGTGGGCCGGCATCGCCGGCGGGCTGGTCCTCGCCTGCGTGCTCGCGCTCGCGATGCTCGGGCTGCAGAGCCAGCTCGCCGGCGACGCGCTCGAAGTTTTCCAGGCGGCGATCGTGTTCGTCGCGGCCGGGCTGATCACGCACATGGTGCTGTGGATGCGCAGCCACGGCCGGCAGATGAAACGCGAGCTCGAAGCCGGGCTGTCGCGCGCGGCGGCGTCGGCGGGCGGCATGCCGGTCGCGCTGCTCGCGGCGATCGCGGTCGGACGGGAAGGTGCCGAGACGGTGCTGTTCCTCTACGGGCTGGGCGTCGAGCAGTCGGGCGGCACGCTGGGCCGGATGTTCGCCGGCGCCGGCATCGGCTTCGCGCTCGCGCTCGCGACCGCGTGGCTGATCCAGCGCGGCGCGCGCTGGCTGCCGAGCCGGCTGTTCTTCCGCGCGACCGAGATCGTGCTGCTGCTGCTCGCCGCCGCAATGCTGGTCGCCGGCATCGAGCGGCTGATCAACCTCGAATGGCTGCCGCCGCTCGTCGAGCCGGTGTGGGACAGCTCGGCGCTGCTGTCCGACGGCAGCGCGGCCGGCGGCATCGCGGCGGCGTTCGCCGGCTACCGTGCGCAGCCGTCGCTGACGGTGCTGGTCGCGTGGCTCGGCTACTGGCTCGCCGTCGCGTTGCTCGGACGGCGGAGGGCCTGATCATGTCGAGCTGCACGCTGCACGCCCCCCGTTCGCGCTGGCTCGCGCACGCGGGCGAGCTGATGCGCCGCCACCGCCGCTGGATCGTCGGCGTGCAATGGGCGGTGCTCGCCGCCTACCTGTTCCTCGTCGTCACGCCGGCCTTCCTGCCGCTGCCCGAATCCGGCGCGCACCTGTGGAACGACCTGACGCTGTTCGCACAGTTCGTCTTCTGGGGCATCTGGTGGCCGTTCGTGCTCGTGTCGATGATGCTGATGGGCCGCGTGTGGTGCGGCGTGCTGTGCCCCGAAGGCTTCGTCTCCGAACAGGCCTCGCGCATCGGCCTCGGCCGCCCGGTGCCGCGTTGGATCAAGTGGGGCGGCTGGCCCTTCGTCGCGTTCCTCGGCACGACGGTCTACGGCCAGCTGGTCAGCGTGTACGAATATCCGAAGGCGGCGCTGCTCGTGCTCGGCGGCTCGACCCTCGCGGCGATCGCGGTCGGGCTCGTCTATGGCCGCGGCAAGCGCGTGTGGTGCCGGCACCTGTGCCCGGTCAACGGCGTGTTCGGCCTGCTCGCGCGGCTCGCGCCGGTGCATTTCCGCACCGACCGCGCGGTGTGGGACAGCCATCCGGTGAAGAAAGTGATCCCGATCGACTGCGCGCCGCTCGTCGATATCCGGCGGATGGAGAGCGCCGCGCAATGCCACATGTGCGGGCGGTGCAGCGGTCACCGCGACGCGGTCCGGCTCGCCCCGCGCATCCCCGGGATCGAAGTCGCGACGCTCGGCACCCGCGATGCGGACCGCTGGGAAGTGCGCCTCCTCGTGTTCGGCGTCATCGGCACCGCGATCGGTGCGTTCCAGTGGTCGGCGTCGCCGTGGTTCGTGCGTGCGAAGCTCGCCGCCGCCGAATGGCTCGTCGAGCACGACGCGTTCGCGCTGCTCGGCGACGACATCCCGTGGTGGCTGCTCACGCATTACCCGGAAGCGAACGACGTCTTCACGTGGCTCGACGGGTTGATGATCCTCGGCTACATCGCGACCGCCGCCATCGTCATCGGCGCCTGGATCAGTGGCTGGCTGCGCGTGGCCGGGCGCGCGCTCGGCGAATCCGCCGCACATCTACGGCTCGCGTACGCGTTGATTCCGCTCGGCGGCGCCGGCGTGTTCCTCGGGCTGTCGGCGCTGACGGTGACGCTGCTCGCCGCCGAAGGCGTGACGCTCGCGCAGCTCCCCGAACTGCGCGGCGCGCTGCTCGCCGTCGCGACCACCGCGAGCCTCGCGCTCGGATTCGCGCAGATCCGTCGAAGCGCTGCGCCGACCCTTCGCCGTACTGCGGGTTGGCTCGCGTTCGCGACTGCCGCGGCGGGCGCCGTCGTGCCGTGGGTCACGATGTTCTACGTGTGGTAGCGACGCGACACGGAGCCTCCATTTGCGATTGATTCGCATTTGTAACCAGCGATAGAATCAACGCATCAGCCAGCCAGTCCGCCAGCCTCCGGCCGGATCGCCAGCCAAAAAACGCTTCCGACCGGAGTTTCCATGCATCGTCGCACCCTCGGGGTCGCGATCGCGGCTGCGCTGCCTGCGCTCGCGACCGCCCAGACCGCGCCCCAAGTCACGCAGCGCACGCACGGCCACGTCGTCCGCAACGAGGACGGCTGGTTCAACCAGTTCGAACTGACCCAGAAACTCGCGCTCGGCGGCCTGCGCCATACGCTGCTGCACGGCCTCGAACTCTGCGCGAACTCGGCCTCGGCTGGCGCCTCGGCGGAGGCGTGCGCGCCCAGTCGTCGCAGCACGCCTCTCGCGACAACCTCGTGCGCCTGCCCGGCTTCGCGATCGTCGACGCCCCGCTGCTCTGCCGCAGCAAGACCTACGACCTCGAGTTCAACCTGAAGAACGTGTTCGACCGCGAGTACTGCCTCCGCGCACGGCAGCGTCAACGGCCTGAACCAGCCGGGCGCGCCGCGCACGCTGCAGGCGACGGCGGCCTACCGCTTCTGATCATCGGCTTTGCGCCCGGCCCCCGGCTCCGCTGCGCGGCCGGGGCGGCTCGGCGGATCGCTTTTCGACCTTTCCGTTCCACCGTTCCGGGTTCTCCCATGCGACTCAAAACCCTCGCCCGCCTGATTCCCGCCGCCGCGCTGCTCGCTGCGCACGGCTCCGTCCTTCCCGCCGACCAGCAACTCGACGCGGTCGAAGTCTTCGCGACCGATACCGGCTGGCGTGCCGGCAGCGTCGGCGTCGGCACTTTCCGCGACACGCCGGCGAAGGACGTGCCGATGACGATCAACGTCATCGACCGCGACCTGCTCGACGCGCAGCAGGCGAACGGCCTGTACGAGGCGCTGAAGAACACCGCCGGCGTCACGCGCGCGCAGCTCGGCGCGACGGCGTACGACAACCTGTCGATCCGCGGCCTGCTCGTCGAGAACCGCTCGAACTACCGCTTGAACGGCGGCCTGCCGATCGTGAACCTGATCGACCTGCCGCTCGAGAACAAGGAGCGCGTCGAAGTGCTCAAGGGCGTCGGCGGCCTCTACTACGGCTTCGTGCCGCCGTCCGGCATCATCAACCTCGTCACGAAGCGCGCCGGCAGCACGCCGGTCACCGCGGTGCAGTTCTCGACCGACGACAACGGCAGCGCGGTCGCCGGGGTCGACGTCGGCCGACGCTTCGGTGAGAACGGCGAGTTCGGCGCGCGGATCAACCTCGTCGGCGGCGAGCTCGAGAGCGCGGTCGAAGGCGCCGACGGCGACCGCCGCCTCGTCGCCGGCGCGTTCGACTGGAACGTGACCGACCGCTGGCTGCTGAAGCTCGACGTCGAGGACATCGCGAAGGACGTCGTCGAGCAGGCGAGCATCCTCGCGCTGCCGGCCGTCAACGGCGAGATCCCGCTGCCGCACATCCCCGACCCGGAGAAGCTGATCGCGCCGGACTGGGCGAACTACGACGCGCGGGCCCGCAACGTGCAACTGCGCAGCGACTTCGCGCTCACGGACAACTGGATCTGGAGCGTCGAGGCCGGTCGCGCGTGGCTCGAGCGCGACCGCAACTTCTCGCAGATGCAGGACTACAATCTCGCGACCGGCGAGGGCGACCTGCGGATTTCGCGGACGAAGGGCCAGGAATACGAGAATCGCAATGCCCGCACCGAAGTCGCCGGCCGGTTCGAAACCGGCACGATCACGCACGATGCGACCTTCGGCTACGCGCAGAACACGCTGCGGCAGACGGTCGGTGCGACGCGCACCGTCGTCGTGCGGCAGAACCTCTTCGACCCGCGCGACATACCGGAGACGGCCGTCACCTATCCGGCCAGCGCGCCGCATTCGCGCACCTACGACAAGGGCTGGTACGCGTTCGACCGCATCGGCCTCGGCAACTGGCTCGTGATGGCCGGCGCGCGGGGCAGCAGGTTCGAATTCGAGCACGCGACGGACCGGGCGCAGGACTACGACAAGAGCAAGGTTACGCCGACGGTTGCCGCCGTGTATAAGCTCACGCCCGCGACGAACCTCTACGCCGGATACCTCGAAGGCCTCGAGGACGGCGGCATCGCGCGTCCCGAAGCGCTCAACGCCGGCACATCCCTCGAGCCGCTCGTCAGCGAGCAGTGGGAGGCAGGGATCAAGAGCGAATGGAGGGGCCTGCAGACGAATGCGGCGCTGTTTCAGATCGAGCGCCCGATGAACGGCGAGGTGGATCGCGTCTTTCAGCGCCTGGGCGAGGCGCGCCTGCGCGGCGTCGAGCTGTCCGCCGGCGGCCCGTTCGCACCGCGCTGGAGCGTGTTCGCGTCGGCGCAGTGGCTCGACGCCGAGTTCACCGACGCCGAGAACGACCCGCGCCTCGTCGGCAACCGGCCGGCGAACACGCCCGAGATCACCGCGAGCCTGTTCGTCGAGCACCAGCTCGCGGCGATCCGCGGTCTCGCGCTGTCGGCGGGCGCGTACTACACCGGCGAGCGCGAGGTCGATCCGCTGAACCAGGCGACGGTGGCGGGCTATACGCGTTACGACCTCGGCGCGCGCTACCGCACGAAGGTCGCCGGCCGGCAGCTCGACCTCCACGCGAACCTCGAGAACGCGACCGACAAACGCTACTGGGCCGCGGCCGGCGACAGCCGCGTGAACTCCAACAGTCCGCTCCTCGCGGTCGGCATGCCGCGCACGCTGCGGCTGTCGGCGAGGCTCGCGTTCTGATCCCCCGACCGATCCCCATTCCGAACGAGCCTACGATGATCCACCTCCATTCCCGCCCCGCCGCGCAGCGCGGCAACTCCCAAAAATGGCTGCGCCGTATCCACGCGTGGTTCGGCCTCGCGATCGCCGCGATGCTGCTGCTGTTCGCGGTTACCGGCTTCCTGCTGAACCACCGCGCGGTGATGAAAATCCCGGCGCTCGAGCGCAAGGAGGTGACGCAGGTGTTGCCGGTCGAGGGCGTCCCGGCAGATCCGAAGGCGCTCGCGGCGGCACTCGGCCCCGCGCTCGGCGTCGACGCGGCGACGCTGAAGCCGAAAGTCGATCCGGCGCGCGCGGTGAGCTGGGGCGACGGCGAACTGCGTCAGCCGGAACGCTGGACGCTGCGCGCCGACACGCCGTCCGAGACGCTGCAGGTCGAATACTGGCTCGGCAGCCGGCAAGCCGAACTCAAGCGGACGCAGCCGAACCTGTGGCTGCACCTCGCGCGGCTGCATATGTCGGTCGGCACCGGCCCGGCCTGGGTGTTGCTGGCTGACGCGGCGGCGCTCGGCCTCGCCTTCCTCGGCATCTCCGGCTTCTGGCTGTGGGGCAGGCTGCACGGCTCGCGCCGCCAGCTCACGCTGCTCGCGAGCGGCGGCCTCGCGCTCGCCGGCAGCCTCGCATGGCTCGCGGGGTGAATGACGTCTGCGGCGGCCGCGGAAGCTCCCGCGGCCGTTGTCAGCTTCCCGGCGCCCCTTCCATCTGGCTCTGCAGGTAATTCTCCAGCCCGACCATGTCGATCAGCCGGAGCTGCTGTTCGAGCCAGTGAGCGTGGTCCTCCTCCGTGTCGTCGAGCATCTGCTCGAGCATTTCGCGGCTGACGAAATCACGCTCCCGCTCGCACAGCGCAATCGCTTCGCGCAAGTTGGCAACGACCGTCATTTCCAGCGCGAGGTCCTTGCGGAAGATGTCGGGCAGGTCGGTGCCGACGGTCAGCGGCGACGGCGTCATCTGCGGCGTGCCTTCGAGGAACAGGATGCGGCGGATCAGCGCGTCGGCATGTTCGGCCTCCTCCTCCTTCTCGTGCGACAAGCGCTCGGCCGCCCGGTGCAGTCCCCAGTCCTGCAGCATCCGCGAATGAATGAGGTATTGATCGCGCGCGGCCAGCTCGCCGGGCAGCAAGGCGTTCAGCGCGGATAGGACTTGCGGGTTGCCTTTCATCGGTCTCCTCCCGGTATTCGAACGTCGAATTGAAATGGGCTACGGGCGCGGCTGCGGCCACAAGGCCGCTATCGCGACTATAGATCACGCCCCGCTGCCGGGACAGGCGCGCGGACCGGCAACCGCGGCGAGCAGCCGCATCGGCAGCGACGGAATGCCGGCGGAAACTTCAGCGCGAGCCATTGAACCGGCAACGAAAAACGCGATCGCAAGCATTCCGGCCGCGCGCTTTCGTCCCGGAACGTGCTTGCCGAAGCCCGCAGCCTCCTTCGACAGCCCTGCCCCGAGCGAAGTCGAAGGGCCCGGCGCGGATGGCTGCCAGGGCTTGCGCGCCGGGTTGATAATGTCGCTGCTGCGCCGCGAACCGAAAAGACTCCGGCGCGCAGATCCCCGAAATCTTCTGGAGCCTGTTCCGATGTCACCACTGCGTCGCCGCTGCCACCGAATCCTCGTCCTCGCCGCCGCGCTGCTTCCGGCGATGTTCTCCCCTGCCTGGGCCGCGCCCGCGGAAATCACGCCGCAGGAGGCGCAGGCGCGCGCGACGACCGGCGCACTGACCCTCGTCGACGTGCGCACGCCGCGGGAGTGGCGGGAAACCGGCGTCGCCGCCGGGGCCGCGCGCATTGACATGAACCAACCGGACGGCGCGGACGGATTCGTGAAGGCCGTGCTGGAAGGCGTCGGCGGCGACCGCGACGCCCCGATCGCCTTCATCTGCCGCAGCGGCAACCGTAGCGGGCACGTGCAACGCTTACTTGCCGAGCAGGGTTTCACGCAGGTGCAGAGCGTCAGCGAAGGGATGTCGGGAAGCAGCGCGGGACCGGGCTGGATCAAACGCGGCCTGCCGCTCGAACCTTGCGGCGGGTGCTGAACCCGGATCTCCGCTGACGGCAAGCACTCCCGTCGCATTCCGTAACAATTTCGTTTCGTGCACCGCAGCAAGATGGACGCTCGAAGCGGGCTGAAATCTGCCAAAATCCCGCCCCTCTCATTACGCATGCGTTCCCGTGATCGTCCGCTCCCGCCCGCATTGGCTGCGCCTGCTGTTCGTCCGCCGCGGGTCGCTCGTCGTCCGCATCCTGCCGCAACAACTGTTCATCCTCGCGCTGTCCTGCGGCGTCGTCCTCGCGCACGGCACGCTCTTCCAGTGGAAGGTCACGCTGACGGCGAATCCGTTCTCGCTGATGGGCGTCGCGCTGGCGATCTTCCTCGGCTTTCGCATCAACGCGAGCTACGACCGCTACTGGGAAGCGCGCAAGCTGTGGGGCCAGGTGCTCGTCGAGACGCGCAATCTCGCGCGCCAGGCGCTGACGCTGACCGACCGCAGCGTCGAAAGCCGCCCCTTCATCCTCGGCCTGGTCGGCTTCGCGACCGCGATGCGCAACCAGCTGCGCGGCCGCGAACGCGACGTCGACCTACTCGGGCTGCTCCCCGCCGACGTGATCGAGCGGATGCGCGGCGCGCGCTCGGCGCCCGCGCTGGTGCTCTTGTGGCTCGGCCAGTGGCTGCGCGCGCGCCGCGAAGCCGGGCACCTCGACCCGATGCTCGCGCAGCAGATGGAGCGCTCGCTAAATGAATTGTCGACGGCGCTCGGCGGCTGCGAGCGCATCGCGAACACGCCGCTGCCCTTCACGTATTCGGTGATCCTGCACCGCAGCGCCTACCTGTACTGCACGCTGCTGCCGTTCGGCCTCGTCGATTCGATCGGCGCGATGACGCCGCTGATCGTCGCCTTCGTGTCCTATACCTTCTTCGCGCTCGAGGCACTCAGCGACGAGATCGAAGAACCCTTCGGGACGATGGGGAACGACCTCGCGCTCGACGCGCTCGTCGCCGGAATCAACGCGAGCCTGCGTGAAATGCTCGGCGAAGCCCCGCCGCCGGCACCGGTGCCGGACGAGAACTTCATCCTCGTCTGAATCCCGGCGAAGCGAACGCCGCCGCTACCAGCCGACCCCGTTCCGCAGCAACACCAGCACGCCCATGCCGGCGATGAACGGCAGCCACGGATTGCGCCAGCGCAGCGCGACGACGAGGACGACGATGCCGGCGACGAGCTTCGGGTTCGCCGGTGCGAAGGCGCCGTCATCGAGCAGCAGGTCCGGCGCGATCAGCGCCGCGAGCGCCGCCGCGGGGGCGTAACGCAGCGCGCGCTGCAGCGCCGCGGGCAGTCGGGCGCGCGACCTGAGCACGGTGAAGCTGCCGCGCGGCACGAGCGTCGCCGCCGCGATCAGCAGCAGCGTGATCCACAGCCACACCCCATCGATCATCGCGCCCTCCCGCGCCCGACCCAGTGCTCCGCGGCGAATCCGGCGGCGATGCCGATCGCGATTCCGGCGATGACGCCGAGCCGCAGCGGCATGTCACGCAGCCGGACCGCGCCGAGCCCGCCGGCCACAGCCGCGACGAGCATCGCGCGCACCTGGGTCATCGGCACCAGCATCACCATCAGCGCGATCGTCGCCATGAATTCGAGCGACCAGCCCTGCGGGATCGCGTCGGCGCCGAGCACGCCGGCGAGGCCGAACACCTGCCACACGAGCCACGCCCACAGCGCCGGCCCGAGGAAGAAACCCCAGCGCCACTCCGGATCGTCGGAGCGCTTCAGCGGTTCGGCGCAGATGATGAACACGGTGTCGACGAGCAGGTAGCTCGACGACAGGCGCCGCGCCCACGACTGCCCCTCGAACGACGGCGCCAGCGCGGCGCTGAAGATCACGAAGCGCAGGTTCAGCGCCAGCGCGGTCAGCACGATGAGCCACAGCGGCGCGCCCGACGCGATCAGCGGCAGCGTGCCGAGCTGCGCGGTGCCGGCGAAGACGAGCAGGTTCATGCCCGTCGCCTCGACCGCCGACAGCCCGCTCGAGCGCATCGCAACCCCGGTCACGAGCGCCCACGGGATCAGGCCGACCGACAGCGGCAGCATGCGGCGCACGCCTTCCACCGCGCCGCGCTTGAAAGATCCGTTCATCGAGTCCGACCTTCGGAGAACACCCGGAAAAGCGCGGGAGGATATCAACAGCCGCCGAACCACGCCCGCGAGTCGCGCGCTCCGCTACGTCGGGACGTTCTCGAAACCCCTGCTTCCGCCGCGCCGGGTGCCGGGAGGCGCCGCGGCTCCGGCCCGCCGCGGCCTTATCGCCGCGCCTGCTGGTCGAGCATCCGCTTGCGCTGCCCCGCGCACGTCGTCGGGCCACGTGCTCTGGATGTACGCGAGCACCGCGCGGATGTCGTCATCGCCGAGCACGCCGGCGAACGCCGGCATGTCGCTCTGGTAGCCGTCGGGCGCCCATGGCGGTTTCATGCCTTCGCGCGTGATCGCGACGAGGAGTTCGTCGCGGTGGTGCCAAGTATGCCCCGACGCGTCGTGCGGCGGCGCGGGAAGCCGGCCGTTCGGCAACCGCCGGCGCCAGTCGGGCTGACCTTCGAGCCGAGCGCCGTGGCACGACGCGCAGTGCTGCCCGTAGACGACTTCGCCGCGCGCGACCTGCCCGCGATCGGACGGCTCGATGCCGGCATCGTCCGGCGCGGAACAGCCGGAGGCGACGGCCAGCAGCGCCGCCGCAGCGAGTCCGGGGAGGACGCCGGCGCGCGTCACGCTTTCAGTACGGCGCGCCGCCGCACGGATGGCGGTCGGCGCCGCAGTGGTTGAAGTCGCCGATCGGCCGGTTGAACGTGTATTCGAACGGCTCGCCGACCATCTCGCGCGCCGCCTCGCCGGTCGAACCCGTCGGCAGCGTGAACGGCAGGGACACGACGAACAGTCCCGCGCCGATCATGATGCCGACGAGGCCCAGCGGCCGGACGATCAGCAGGTCGGCGGCCATGTCGCTACCGCGGTCGCCGAGCACGGTGTCTGCTTCCTGCGCGGCCGCGGGACCCTGTTCATGACGATGCTCCCGGCGCCGCCCGCGTGGCCGTCAGTGCGACGCGAAAACGCGCGACTTGCCGTCGGCGTCGAACGCGACGACGTCGTAGCGGTCGGCCGGATACGCCCCCTCCATCCCCGGCGAGCCCATCGGCATGCCGGGCGCCGCGAGGCCGGCGACTTTCGGTTTCTCGGCGAGCAGCCGCTTGACGTCGGCCGCGGGGACATGCCCTTCGACGACGTAGCCGCCGACCCGCGCCGTATGGCAGGAGCCGAGTGCCTGCGGCACGCCGGCATCGCGCTTGACCGCACCCATCGCGGCCGTCGCGACCTCCTTCACCGTGAATCCGTTCGCCCGCATGTGCTCGGCCCACTTGCCGCAGCACCCGCAGTTCGGGTCCTTGTGCACGACGACTTCTTCGCCGGCGCCGAAGACGGGCGCCGCGCCAAGCGCCGCGAGCAGCGCGAGACCGGAAACGAGAAGGGAAACGGGGTGATTCGCTTTCATGCTGACTCCAGGGTTCTGATCACGAAGATCATCGGCGATCGTGTCGCCAGTTTTACGCGCGGGGTTTCCGCGGAGGTCGCTGTCGCGTCGGTGGCGGCATTGTGTCCCGGGACCCGGAATCCGGCCTTGAGGCGGCGCAAGAATTTCGCGACGGCGCTCGACGGCGGCTCGATGCAGCGGTCGTTCAGCCGCGCGGCTTCCCGCCTGTCGCGGCCTTGCGGCCCGTGCCGCCGCCCCGCGAAACCTTGCCGGCGACCGCCCCCTTCGCCGCCCCGCCCGCGCCCCGGCCACCTTCGCTCCGCGGGCTCGCGGCCTTGCGCGCGCAGGGCCTCGCGGGAGCGCGAGCCGGCCGGCCGGAGCACGCGTCCCCGCCCGCCGTCACCGGCACGCCCGGCTGGTGCCGCGGCACGAGGCAGTTCGGGCCGTTGCCGATCAGGTCCGCGCGACCCATCCGCTGCAGCGCCTCGCGGATCAGCGGCCAGTTCTCGGGGTCGTGCCAGCGCAGGAGAGCCTTGTGCAGCTTCCTCACCTTGCCGGCGCGCGCGGTCTCGACGACCTCGGAGTCGGCCGACACCTTGCGCAGCGGGTTCTTCCGCGAGTGGTACATCGTCGTCGCCATCGCCATCGGCGTCGGCATGAAGGTCTGCACCTGGTCGGGCTTGAAGCCGTGGGCCTTCAGCCACAGCGCAAGGTTCAGCATGTCCTCGTCGGTGGTGCCCGGATGCGCGGCGATGAAGTACGGCACGAGATGCTGCTTCTTGCCGGCCTCCTTCGAATACTTCTCGAACATCGCGGCGAACTTCTCGTAGTTGCCGATGCCGGGCTTCATCATCTTCGACAGCGGCCCTTCCTCGGTATGCTCCGGCGCGATCTTCAAGAGGCCGCTGACGTGATGCGTGACGAGTTCCTTCACGTACTCGGGCGAGCGCACCGCGAGGTCGTAGCGCAGGCCCGAGCCGATCGTCACGCGCTTGACGCCGCGAATGGCGCGCGCCTTGCGGTACAGCGAGATCAGCGGCGCGTGGTCGGTGTTCAGGTTCTCGCAGATGCCCGGATACACGCACGACAGACGCCGGCACGAGGTCTCGATCTTCTTGTCGCGGCACGCGAGGCGGTACATGTTCGCGGTCGGGCCGCCGAGGTCGGTGATGTGGCCCTTGAAGTCCGGCGTCCGGTCGCGGATCTCCTCGATCTCGTGGAGGATCGACGCTTCCGAGCGGCTCTGGATGATCCGCCCCTCATGTTCGGTGATCGAGCAGAACGTGCAGCCACCGAAGCAGCCGCGCATGATGTTGATCGAGAACTTGATCATGTCCCACGCCGGAATCCGCGCATCGCCGTACGACGGATGCGGGCGGCGCGCGTACGGCAGGCCGAACACGAAATCCATCTCCGGCGTCGAGAGCGGCAGCGGCGGCGGGTTCAGCCACACGTCGCGCCGCCCCGGCCCTTCGCCGTGCGCCTGCACGAGCGCGCGCGCGTTGCCGGGGTTCGATTCGAGATGGAATACGCGCGACGCGTGCGCGTACATCACCGGGTCGGCGCAGACCGCCTCGTACGACGGCAGGCGCACGACGGTCTTGCCGCGCGCCGCGCGCCGGGCGGCGACGCGCTCGGCAGCCGGGACGATGTGCACCGGCTGCGCGGCCTCGGCCCCCGTCGCCGCGCCCGCCTTGTCCGGCTCCATCGCGTACGGGTCGGGATGCGGCTCGACGCGGCCGGGCCGGTCGAGCGCGAGCGAGTCGTGCTCGGTCCACTCGGCGTCCGGCAGCCAGCCCGGCTTCGCGAGGAAGGCGGTGCCGCGCAGGTCGCGGATCGTGTCGATCGGCTCGCCGGCATCGAGCCGGTGCGCGAGCGCGACGAGCGCGCGCTCGGCGTTGCCGAACAGCAGCAGGTCGGCTTTCGAGTCCGCGAGCACCGAACGGCGCACCTTGTCCGACCAGTAGTCGTAATGCGCGATCCGCCGCAGCGACGCCTCGATGCTGCCGATCACGACGTTCGCGCCGGGGAAGGCTTCGCGGGCGCGCTGCGCGTAGACGGTGACTGCGCGGTCAGGGCGCCGGCCGGCCTCGGCGTTGGGCGTGTAGGCGTCCTCCGAGCGGATCTTGCGGTCCGCGGTGTAGCGGTTGACGAGCGAATCCATGTTCCCGGCGGTGATGCCGAAAAACAGGCGCGGCGTGCCCAACGCGCGGAACGGCTCGGCGCTCTTCCAGTCCGGCTGGCTGATGATGCCGACGCGAAAGCCCTGCGCTTCCAGCAGCCGCCCGACGAGCGCCATGCCGAAGCTCGGGTGGTCGAGGTAGGCGTCGCCGGTGACGAGCACGACGTCACATTCGTCCCAGCCCAGCGCCGCCATTTCGGCGCGGGACATCGGCAGGAACGGGGCGGGAACGGCCGGCGGGCAGGCGCTGGCGAGGATGCTGGGAACGGGGTCGGTTTTCATGATCGCGGGCATTGTACTCAGAGGCCCGAGGGCGCCCTTCGGTTCAATCGGGGGGGTTCGCTGACGCGGGGGTGACTCGGCGCTTCACTGACGCGCGCACGCACCGGCCTTCTCTTACGCCGGGTCGCTGCCGACATTCGCGTCGCGCACTTCGTCGAGCAGCCACGCGCGGAAGGCTGCGACGGTCGGCGATTCAGCCGTCGCCTCCGGCGTGACGACGTAGTACGCGAAGCGTCGGCGCACGCAGATGTCGAACGGCACGACGAGCCGGCCGGCGGCGACCTCGGCCGCGACGAGCGGCTTCGACAGCAGCGCGACGCCGAGGCCGTCGAGCGCCGCCGCGATCGCGAGGCCCGAGTCGCTGAAATGGAGCCCTGCTTCGGGGCGCACCACCGGCACGCCCGCGGCCTCGAGCCACTGCACCCACGTGGGACGTTCGCGCGAATCGGGCACCGTGTCATCGTAGATCAGGTTGTGGCGCTGCAGGTCGGCCGGCTGGCGCAGCGGAATCTTCGCGCGCAGCAGGGCCGGGCAGCAGACCGCGGTGTATTCGGGCTCGAAGAGCCAGTCCGTGCGGTAGCCCGGGTAACGACCGGACCCGAAGCGGATCCACAGTTGCGCGCCGTCGCCCCGCTGCGGCGGTTCGACGCCGAGCCCGCCCGCGTCGCTCGCGTCGATCGCTTTCGTCGCGCTCGCCAGATGCAGCTCGACGTCGGGCTGCAGCCGCGAAAAGCGGTGCAGGCGCGGCACGAGCCAGCGCGACGCGAACGACGGCGGCGCGACGACCGACAGGCGGCTGACCGGCCGCAGCGCGCGCACCGCTTCGACCGACGCCGTGATCGCCGCCATCGCCTCGCGCAGCTTCGGCAGCATCGCCTCGCCTTCGGGCGTCAATTCGAGCGCGCGCGTCAGGCGGCGGAACAGCAGCACGCCGAGGTCTTCTTCGAGGCCGCGGATCTGGTGACTGATCGCGGTCGGCGTCACCGAAAGCTCTTCCGCCGCGAGCTTGAAGCTCAGGTGGCGGGCGGCGACTTCGAACGCGCGCAACGCATTCAGCGGGGGGAATCGGACGGACATATGGATGAATTTTTCTAAGCCGTCGCATGATGAACGATCGTTTGTTGCAACGCAACACGATCCGTAGAGTTGCGCCGTGCCCACACGAAGGGCCAACGTCAAGGAGCCGCAAAATGGACAAGGACTATCGGTATTACCAAGCGAAGATCCGCGAAGCGGAACGGCTGCGCAACGAAGCGCTCGGCGAGTTACTCGCCGCCGGCTGGGTCGGCCTCAAGCAAACCGCCGTTCGCGCGTATCGGTCGCTGATCGACGCTTCGCGCCCCCGTCACCCCGTTCATCACTGAACCCCGGCACGTCACGAACGCGCCGGTTCCCCGCGACTGCGCTGGCGCAACCGGCGCCGGCGCAGCGCGACCAGCCCGTAGATCAAGAGATTCACGATCGTCACGAAGAGACCCAGCGCGAGCTGATGTTCGCGCGTGAGGCCCGTCGGATAGATCAGCGGCGCGAGGTAGTGGTCGATGAAACCGCCCGCGTAGCCGGCTTCCCCGGCCGCGCGGCGCAGCACGTTCTCGAGCGGCGTCAGCGGGCAGATCCAGCCGATCAGCTCGATGCCGGCGCCCCACGCGACGACCGGCAGGTGCGCCCACGCGAGCCCCGGCCAGCGCAGCACCAGCAGCCCGCCCGCGACGACGAACAGGATGAACGCGAAGTGGAGCGCGACAACGAGATCGGCGGCGAAACCTGCAAGCATCGGAACTCCCGGAAACGGTGGGGCGCATCACGGCGCCCGCGGAAAATCGGCGCCACGACGCACGCGCCCCATGCGCCTTGACCGCGCGGCGGCGGCGACGATTCCGGCGACGCCGCGCGCCCGGGGCAACCTCGGACTCCCCGCCTTCTGACCGCGTCAGCGGGTTGACGATTCCGGCTGCCGCGCAATCCTTCCCCACCCGAACCACCGCCGGCCCCGCCCGTGCCCCGCGCGCACCATCACGAGCCGGTAGATCAGCGGGATCGCGAACAGCGTCAGCAGCGTCGAGAAGCCGAGCCCCCACACGATGCTCGCGGCGACCGGTCCCCACATCAGCGACTTGCCGCCGAGACCGATCGCGAGCGAGAACAGCCCGCCGATCGTCGTCGTCGACGTGATCAGCACCGGCACGACGCGCCGGCGCGCCGCGTAGATCGCCGCGTGCTGCACGCTCATCCCGGCCGCGCGCCGCTCGTTCGCGGCGTCGATCAGCACGATCGCGGAATTCACCGCGATGCCGGCGAGCGCGATGACGCCGTACATCGTGTAGAGCGACAGCGGGTTACCCGACACCAGCAGGCCGAGCACGACCCCGGTGAAGGCGAGCGGCACGGTGACGAGGATCATCAGCGGCTGCCAGTAACTGCGGAACTGCGTCGCGAGGATCAGGTAGATCAGCCCGACGCCGAGCGCGAACAGCGCCGCCATCGAATCGAGGCTTTCCTGGACGTCGTCGAGCTCGCCCGAGAAATCGAGCTCGGTGTTCGGAAAGTGCGGCTGCAGCGCGGCCCACGCCTCCTTCAAGCGGTTGTTCGCGGTCAGCGTGTCGATCTGCTCCGGGTCGAGCCCTGCTTCGACCGTGATCGCGCGCGTCAGCTGGTAATGGCGGATGTAGCCCTTCGCCGTCCGCGTCTCGGCATCGACGAGCGAGCCGAGCTGGACGCTGCGCCGCACGTCGCCACCCTCCGGCGCGGCCGCGAGCGGCACCGGCCGTTGCAGCAGCTCGGTGACATCGGTCAGCGGTTCCGGCCGCGCGCGGACGACGACCTCGACCTTCTCGCCTTCGTCGCGCGTCGTCGCGACGACTTCGCCTTCGCCGTAAAGGCGCAGCAGCCGCGCGACGTCGCCCGGCGCGACGCCGGCGCGCGCGAGCTTCTCGCGGTTCAGCGCCAGCCGCATTTCGGGCCGCCCCGCGACGTCGTCGTCGGTGATGTCCTTCACGCCGGGGATCTTCGCGACTTCCGCGAGCAGCGCGTCGGCCGCGGCGCGCAATTCGCCGTAATCGTCGGCCTTGACCTTGACGCTGATCGGCCGCGCGGTCGGCGGGCCGCCTTTCAGTTCGAGGAACGAGAACTTCCCCTCGCCCTGCAGCGCGAGGACCGGGTCGTGCGCGCCCGCGATCACGTCCGCAGTGTCGCGCAGCTCGCCCTTGCGCGGATGCAGCGACACGATCACCTGCCCATACTGGTCGCCGTACAGCGGCTCGGTCTCGGTGAACTTCAGGCCGGCGTATGCGGTGATCGACCGCACTTCGGCCGGGTCGAGCCGGCCGCGCAGCACCGCCGCCGCGCGCTCGGCCTCCTTCAGCGTCCGCTCGAGCGGCGCCCCGGCCGGCATGTCGAGGCTGACGTAGAAGAGCCGGATCGGATCGAACGCGAAGAACTGGATCTTCACGAGCCCACCGGCGACGATGCCGACCGCGCCGGCCATCACCAGCACCAGCGCCGCCAGCGCGGTCTTCGGGCGGCGCATCACCGCGACCAGCGCCCGCGCGTATTTCACGCGCAGCCAATGCGTGAAGCGCTCCCGGCGCGCCTGCATGCGGCTGCGGCGACGCGTGAAATCGGGCCGCAGCGCGAGGATGTGCGCCGGCATCATCCAGAACGCTTCGGCGAGACTGACGAGCAGGCCGCAGGTGACGACGAAGGGCACGAGGAACATGAATGCGCCGAGGATCCCCGGCAGCAGCATCAGCGGCAGGAACGCGGCGATCGTCGTCAGCACCGACGACAGCACCGGCAGCGCGACTTCGGCGACGCCGTCGGCGACCGCGGTCTCCACCGGCTCGCCGCGCTGCAGGCGGTAGTAGATGGCCTCGACGATGACGACCGCGTCGTCGACGAGCATCCCCAGCGCGATGACGACGCCGAGCAGCACCGTGAGGTTCAGCGTCGAGCCGATCAGGTCGACGAGCAGGAAGGTCCCGGCGAGCGCGAACGGCACGCCGAGGCCGACGAGCAGCGCGAGCCGCGAACCGAGGAACAGCCAGCACAGCCCGAGCACCAGCACGAGACCGAACAGCGCGTTCGACTCCATCACGCCGATCGCGTCGCGCGTCATGTGCGTCTGGTCGTCGATCATCACGAGCTGCAGGCCCTGCCCGCGCAGCAGCGGATTGCGCTCGGCGACGAAGCGGTTCAGCCGGTCGACGAGTTCGAGCGTGTTCGCACCCGCCTCCTTCGTGATTGACAGCATCACCGCGGGGAGTCCGTTGTAGCTGACGAGCTGCCCGGTGCGCTCGTGCGAGCGCACGACCTCGGCAACTTCGCCGAGCGCGACGCGCCCCGCTGGCGTGACGATGGCCGCCTGCGCGAGTACGTCGGGGTCCGGCGTCTTGCCTTCGAGGCGGACGAGCCATTCGCGGTCATGGACGCGGATCCGCCCGCCGAGCGTGTTGCGGAACCACGCGGCGACACCGTCCGACACCTGGATCGGCGACAGCCCCGCCGCGGCGACGCGCTCCGGGTCGAAATCGACGTGCAGCTCCGGCTCGTCGAAGCCTGCCGCGATGACCTGATCGACGTCGGCGAAGCGTTCGAGGTCCTTCGTGACGCCGAACGCCGCGCTGCGCAGGCCCTCGCCGCCGCCCGCGCCGACGAGCACGAGCACCGCGGTCGGAAAGCCGTTCGACGACGTGATCTCGACGATCGCCGGCTCGATCGCGTCCGGCGGCAGTTCGGCCTCCGCCTTGTTCTGCACTTCGCGGCGCAGGTCGTTGATCCGCTTGTCGAACTGCCGCTCGCCGATCTCCTCGAAGCGCACGAGGATCGACGACACGCCCTCGCGGCTCGACGACGAGACGAACTTGATGTCCTTGACCTCCTTGATCGCGTCCTCGAGCGGCCCGGTCAGCTCGCGCTCGATGTCCTCGGCGGACGCGCCCTGCAGCGTCGTGACGATGCTGACCCAGTTGAAATTGACCTCCGGGTCCTGCGCACGCGGCATCGTCAGGTAAGTCGCGAGGCCGCCGAGCAGCACGAGCGCGAACGCGATGTTCGCGAGCGGATGGTTGTTGATCAGCCGCGCATACCAGCCGTTCATCGCGGCGTCTCCGCGAGCCCGATCGCGAAGCGCCCGGCGTCGATCACGCGCGTGTCCGGCGTCCACGGCACCGGCGTCGCCCGCCCGTTCTGGGCGTCCGGCAACGGCACGAACACCGGACGTCCCCCGCGCTCGACATAGGCGCCGAGCCGCCCGTCGCGCTGTTGCAGATAAGCCGGCGGCAGGTGCGGGACCCGGGCGGCCCAGCGAAGCTCGCCGGCGAGGCCGGGCGGCAGCGGCGCCGGCGACGATAACACCGCCTCCTGCGCCTGCCCGGCAGCCTCGACGACCGGCGACACGCGCACGAGCTTCAGCGGGACTACGCGCTGCCCCGCGACGAGCTCCCACTGCCCCGCCGCGCGCAGCCCGTCGATCTGCACCGCCGGCACGCGCGCGCGGACTTCGCTGTCCGCCGTCGCCGACAACACGAGCAGCGGCGTGCCGGGCACCGCGAGATCGCCGACGCTCGCGAGGCGTTCGCGCACAATGCCGGCGAACGGCGCGCGGATCCGCGTGCGCGCGAGCTGCAGCCGCGCGGCCGCGACCGTCTGCCGCGCCGCGTCGCGTTCGCTGCGCAGCACCGCGACCTCGGTCTCGCGGATGCGCAGTGCATCCGGACTGAGAAAATTCCTGCCGGCGAGCGAACGCGCCTGATCGAGCTGCGCCGTCGCGAGCTTCACGCGGTTCGCGATCAGCTCGACCTGCGCCTCGGCGCGCTGCGCGTCGATCCGGTAGCTCGCATCGTCGATGCGCGCAAGCTCGGCGCCCTTCGCGACGCGCTGCCCGACGCGCGGCGCCAGCGCCTCGACGCGCCCACCGACTTCGGCGGCGATGCGGGCCTCGTCGATCGCGACGACGTTCGCCGGCGCACTGAATTCGGGGTAAACCGCGAGTTCGGCGAGCGGGCGCGTCGTCCAGTCGGCAGCCATCGTCGGGCGCGGCAGGCATGCGGCCAGCAGCAGGGCGAGGAAAAACGCGCGCGTCATCGGGAGTCCGTCAGTCGGGTTACGGGATGGATCGCTCGGGCGCTCGGGAAACCGCCGCGGCCGCCGCGATTGTCATCGCAGCACCGCGAATCGTCCAGCATCGGCGGGCGGTTCAGCGCCCGCGGAAGGTTCGCACGCCGAGCAGCACACCGGCGACGAGGAGCGCGATGCCCGCCGCTTCGGCGAGCGTCGGCCAGCGGCGGTACCACAGGAACGCGTACGCCAGCGCCGCGAGCGTCTCGAAAACGATCAGTTGTCCGGCGAGCGCCGCCGGCAATGCCTGGCTCGCACGGTTCCACAGCAGCGTACCGAGCCACGACGCGGCGAGCCCGGTCGTGAGCATCAGCCCGACGAACGCGACCGGCCGCGGCCCGAACGGCCAGTCGAACCCCGCGCCGGGCGGGCCGACGGCGCGTTCCCACAGCGCGAAGCCGGCCGCGGCGGCGAGCGCGAGCGGCAGCGTCGCGAGGCCCTGCGCGGTCGCCCACGCCCGCGCGAGCCCGGGGCTGCGCGCGCGCAGCCAGCGGCTGTTGCGGATCGGATACCACGTCCAGCTCGCGACCGCGACGAGCGCGAGCGCGAGGCCTGCGGCATAGCGCACGCCGCCCGCCGCGTCCTGCACGGGTGCCGCGTGCGCCGGGCCGAACTGGACGACGATGAGTCCGGCGGCGATGACGACGAGCGGCGCGGCGAGCCGACCCCACGGCACGCCGTCGTCGCCGTCGCCGCCGCGCCGCTCGTGCAGGTTCGCCGTGACCGCGATGACGACCGGCAAGGTCCCGATCATCAGCGTCGGCACCGGCGCGCCGGCCAGCTGGATTGCGCTCGCGAGCGTCGAGTAGTAGATCAGGTTGCCGACGAGTCCGAGCTTCGCCGCCTCGATCCAGTCCGCGCGCGTGAGCCGCGCGAGCGCCGCGCGGTCGACCCACGCGAGCCCGACCGCAAGCACGCCGAACGCGAGGTAACGGCCGAACGTAAGCACGACCCCCGGGTACTCGGCGAGCATCAGCGGGACGACGAACACGAGTCCCCACAGCAGCCCCGCGCCGAGCGCGGCGAGCAGACCAGCGAGCATCGAGAGGTTCCGGAGCGCGAAGCGCGGCAGTGTGCCACGGGAAAACCGCGATCTGCCCGCGATTTCCTTCCTGCTATCCTTGCGCGCGCAATGAATCGCGCCCCGCCGGCGGCCGGCAGATTGTCCCCCCCCCGCGCCGCGATCGCACCCGAATACGAACGACAACCGGAGACCTTCATGACCGATACGCCGACCCGCGGGCCACGCGTCGGACTGTTCGCAACCTGTCTGATGAACCTGTTCCGGCCGAACGTCGGCTTTGCGGCGATCAAGCTGCTCGAGGACGCCGGCTGCACGGTCGACGTGCCGGAGAGCCAGACCTGCTGCGGCCAGCCCGGCTACAACAGCGGCGACTACGACGCCGCACGGGCGCTCGCGCGCCAGGTCATCGACGCGTTCGAACCGTTCGACTATGTCGTCGGCCCGTCGGGGTCGTGCATGGCGACGATCCGCCATGACTACCCGAATCTGTTCGCCGACGATCCGAACTGGCTGCCGCGCGCGGAAAACCTGTCGAAGAAGAGCTTCGAGCTGATGTCCTTCCTGACCGATGTGCTCGGCGAGACGGCGCGGATCGACGCGCGCTTCGACGGCACCGCGACCTACCACGACTCCTGTTCCGGCCTGCGCGGCCTGGGCATCAAGGGCCAGCCGCGCGCGCTGCTCGGGGAGGTGTCGGGCCTGAAGATCAGGGAGATGGAGGACAGCGAAGTGTGCTGCGGCTTCGGCGGCACGTTCTGCGTGAAGTACCCGGAAATCTCCGAGAAGATGGTCGACGACAAGGTCCGCAACATCCTCGCGACCGGCGCGGGAACGGTCCTCGGCGGCGACCTCGGCTGCCTGATGAACATCGCCGGACGCCTGAAACGCATCAACGCGCCGGTCCAGGTCTTCCACGCCGCCGAAGTGCTCGCCGGCTTTGCCGACGGGGCCGGCATCGCCGACGCGCCGAAGGAGTCGCGCTGATGGAAATCCGCTCGAAGGAGTTCAAGGAACGCTCGGTCTTCGCGATCCACGACGCGAACCTGCAGACCGCGCTCGGCCGCGCGCGCTACGGCTTCGTCGGCAAGCGCGCGCTGCAGGTCGCCGACCTGCCCGAATTCGAGCAGTTGCGCGAGGAGGCGAAGGCCCTCAAGAACCACGTTCTCGACCACCTCGACCATTACCTCGAACGCTACGAAAAAGCGGTCGTCGCAGCCGGCGGCCACGTGCATTGGGCGCGCGACGCGGCCGAGGCGCGCGAGATCATCCTCGGCATCTGCCGTCGCGTCGACGCGAAGACGGTCACGAAAGGCAAGTCGATGGTCTCCGAGGAGATCGACCTCAACGACGCGCTCGTCGCCAACGGCATGGAAGTCGTCGAGACCGACCTCGGCGAATACATCATCCAGTTGGCGCACGAGCCGCCGTCGCACATCATCGCGCCGGCGGTGCACAAGACGAAGGACCAGGTGTCCGATCTCTTCGAAGCGGCGCACGGCGGGCCACGCAAGACCACGGTCCCGGAGCTCGTCGACGAGGCGCGGCGCGTGCTGCGCGACAAGTACTTCCGCGCCGACGTCGGCATCACCGGCGGCAACTTCCTCGTCGCCGAGACCGGCTCGTCGATCATCGTCACGAACGAAGGCAACGGCGACCTCACGCAGACGCTCGCGAAAGTGCATATCGTCACCTCCGGCATCGAGCGCGTCGTGCCGACGCTCGACGACGCGACGCTGTTCCTGCGCCTGCTCGCGCGCAGCGCGACGGGCCAGGAGACCGAGACCTACACGACGATCTCGACCGGGCCGCGCCGCGCCGACGACCTCGACGGCCCCGAGGAGTACCACGTCGTGCTCGTCGACAACGGTCGCTCGAAGATGCTCGCCGGCCGCTTCAAGGACATGCTGCGCTGCATCCGCTGCGGCGCGTGCATGAACCACTGCCCGGTGTACGGCGCGGTCGGCGGCCACGCCTACGGCTGGGTCTATCCCGGCCCGATGGGCTCGGTGCTGACGCCGCTGATCAAGGGGCTCGACGCCGCGTACGACCTGCCGAACGCCTGCACGCTGAACGGCCGCTGCCAGTCGGTGTGCCCGGTCAAGATCCCGCTGCCCGACTTGCTGCGCGAGCTGCGCCACGAGCAGCACCGGCAGGACATCACGCCGGTGATGCAGAAACGCGCGCTCGGCGTCTGGCGCTGGGTCGCGACGCGGCCGAAGCTCTATCACGCGATGGAGCAGTTCGCCGCGCGCGCGCTGTCGGGCCTCGCGAAACGCGGGCGGCTCCGCCGCCTGCCGCTCGCCGGCGGCTGGACCGACGTGCGCGACCTGCCGGCGCCGACCGGACGGACCTTTCTCGAACTGTGGCAAGGCAAGCGAGGCAAGAAATGAGCACCAGCGAAAACGCCCGTGAGGCGATCCTCCAGTCGGTTCGCAGCGCCTTGCGGCGCGATCCGCTCGACGGCGCGCGAATCGCGGCGCTCGACGCGCGCATGCCGGGCCACACGCGTCCGGCGCACGACGAAGACCTCGTCGCGCGCTTCATCCGCAAGTTCGAGAGCCGCGCGGGCACCGTCGAGCGCGTCGCGTCGCGGGACGCGGTGCCCGCCGCGGTCGAAGCGTATCGCGCGGCCCACACCTTGCCCGAGCGGGCCGCAGTCGGCGCCGGACTGAAGGAACTCGCGTGGCCCGAAGGCTGGCTGGTCCACTTTGATGCGGCCGGCATCACCGAAGCGCTCGCGGTCTCGCCGGCCTTCTGCGGCATCGCCGAAACCGGCAGCGTGATGCTCGCGTCCGGTCCGGACAGTCCGACGACGCACAACTTCGTCCCCGACGACCACGTCGTCGTCCTCGATGTGGACCGCATCGTCGACCACTTCGAGGACGCGTGGGACCTGCTGCGCGCCCGCCCGCAAGGCATGCCGCGCGCGACGAACATCGTCTCGGGCCCGTCACGCACCGCCGACGTCGAACAGACGATCCAGCTCGGCGCGCACGGACCGCGGCGGATGCACGTGATCCTCGTCGGCTGACGCGAAGGAGCAAACGCGGGCACGCGGCCCTTCGCGCCCGCAGCGGCAGGAAGTCGAGCGCTTCCGAGCGGTCGTGAGTCCTCGCAATGAAGCACGCCTGACGCACGCGGCGGCTGCGCTCGCGTGTCCGCCGTGCTTCACGCGACGAACGATAGCCGGCCCGCCGCCGCGGCTGCCGATCGCAGCGTGGGAAATCTACCCATATTCCCTTACAACTCCACGCCAACGATTCGTGTCGGCGTCGCGTTTAATCGGACAGGAGGACCGCCGAGGATGCCGACGGCAAGCGTCTAACCCGATTCGATAAGGAGAATCACGATGAAATCCCGCTCGCTCAACCTGCTCGCCGCGCTGATCGCGGGCGCCGCGATGATCACGGCCATCCCTGCCCACGCCGACCGCGACGGCTGGCGCGACCACGGTCGCGACGGCTGGCGCACGCACGACCGCGGCTGGGGCGACGACCACCGTCACGGGCACAAGAAGCACTGGAAGCACGCCGACCACGAACGCGTCGTGATCCGCGAACGCATCATCGAGCGCCGCCCGGTCGTGCGCGAATACCGCTACTACGAGCGGCCGTCGCACTTCTACGGCCCGGCGCCGGTGTATTCGCGCGACCCCGCCGTCGTCATCGGCGTCAGCGTGCCGCCGATCGTCATCCCGATCCGCTGAGCGGATACGCGCGGCGGTCCCGCAACCCTCCGGCCCATCCGGCCCGACAGGTCGGGGCAGCCAAACGCAATGCGGCGCGAACCGCAGGCGAAGGCCGGCGCGCCGCGCTACAGCAGCGCGCGCAACCGCGCCCAGTCGAAAAACGGCCCGGGATCGGTCTTGCGTCCCGGGGCGACGTCCGAATGGCCGACGACGTCGGCGATCGGATAATGCGCACGCAGCACGCGCACCAGCGCCGCGAGTCGCTCGTACTGCACGGGCTCGAACGGCTGCGTATCGCAGCCTTCGAGCTCGATGCCGATCGAGAAATCGTTACAACGTTCGCGCCCGCGCCACTGCGACTTGCCCGCGTGCCACGCGCGCTCGTCGGCCGACACGAACTGGATCAGCCGCCCGTCGCGGCGGATGAAGAAATGCGCCGACACGCGCAGATCGCAGATCGTCGCGTAATACGGATGCGCTTGCGGGTCGAGCCGGTTGCAGAACAGCTCCTCGACGCCCGGCCCCCCGAATTCGTCCGGCGGCAGGCTGATCGCGTGGACGACGATCAGCTCCGGACAGCACCCTTCCGGCCGCGCGTCGAAATTCGGCGAACCGCAGCGCTCGACGCCGTCGAGCCAGCCGGCGGTCACGAGTCCCTCAATAGACCGCATCGTGACTTCCGACATTCACCGGAATAACCTCGTGCTCGCGCAAGAGCAGTTCGATTGTGATCCGGCAGGACAAGTTGATCGACACTGAATGCAGCCCATCGAGCCGCCCTTCCAGCGCATGCAGACGCAGCGAAGGGTGAAAAGGGTTCGCTTCCAGCAGTTGCAGAGTCTTCAGATACTGCAGCTTCAACTCCGGATGCCGCTTCAGGAAGCGCGCCGCGCGCCGGTCGTATTGTTCGGTGAAGACGAGCGCGTAGCTCATCGCATTTTGTCGATACGCGCGACGTGGCTTTCAGCCGACTCCTTGACGTAGCGCCCCGCTTCCAGCTCCGCGCGCGTTTGCGCGAGGGCCGCTTCGAGCTCGCACTCCCGCAGGTAGTGATAATGAGCCAGGTCCATCACGACATACCGGTCCTTGCCGCGCACCGAAACAACCGCTTCCGGCTCCGCCGCCAGCGCGGCCTCGATCGCCGCGACTCCCTTCGTCTTCAGGTCGTTGGCACTGATACGCGACATGAATCGCTCCTCGTAAGTAACGTGCATTAGACCATGCGCCGAACCGCACGCTCCACCGCACGATCAATCGCGAGGACAGCCCCGCGGTAAATCGCGCCGCACCCCCCGCACGGCCCCGCTCACCGCGAATGCAGCTTCTCGAACGCCGACGACCCGCCCGGCTGGTCGAGCAGGAGCTGCGCGAGACGCACGCGTTGTGTCGGCGCGAGGATCTCGCGCTCCGCGAGCAGTTGTTCGATCAGCAGCCGCTGCTGCTCGGCCTGCACGCGCGCGATCGCGTCGCGCTCGGCTTCGAGCTTCGCCCGGTCGACGTCCTCGGCGAAGATCGCGCCGATCAGCGCGACGCGGTGGCGCTCGACTTCGGCGGACGCGGCGCCGAACTGCTGCACGAACGGGCGCTCGATCTCGTGCCAACGTCGGGTCTGGTCGGCGTCCAAGCCGAGGTACTCGTGCAGCGGCGCGCCGTCCTGTGACGCCGGCGCGCGAAACGCATTCATCCCGACCGCGACGACGACGCCGACGTTGACGAACAGCGACACCAGCAGCGCGACACGCAGGAGCGTGGGTTTCATTGGAATTCGGTCTCCGCAAGACAGGTTTCGGAAACGGCGCAAAGCGCGCCGGGAGGAAGCGGCGCGAATACTGCCATCGACGCGACACGCGGCGCCAGCGGGCGCGGCGGCGGCAACAGGTTCGACCCCAGGTAAAGCCCCAGCGTCAGCGCAACCGCGCCGCTCGCCGCGGGAAGCGCGAGCCAGCTCGCCCAGCGGTGGCGCAGTCCGCGCGGGCGATCGACGACACCCGGCCGCCGCGCGCCCTTCGCCGTCGCCTGTTGTGCGTTCAGCCGCGCTTCGATCACATCGCCGAGATCGAAGGCGGGCGTCTCCGGCGGCAACGCCGCGAACGCCGCGCTCAGCGCGCGCAAATCGTCGAGCGCCGCGGTGCACACCGGGCAGACGGCGACGTGGGCGGCGATCTCGGCCCGCTCGCCCGGTGCGAGCGCGTCGTCGATCAGCGCCGACAGCGCGACGTGACGCGGGCAAGTCTCGTTCGTCATCGCCCCTCCCCCGCTGTGCGCCGCAGGCGTTCGCTCAGCGCCGCCCGCGCCCGCGCGAGGCGCGACTTCACCGTACCTTCCTGCACGCCGAGCACCTCCGAGAGCTCGCCGTACGACAGACCCTCGATTTCCCGCAGCAGCAAAATCTCGCGCTGCTCGTCGGGAAGGCGCGCGAGCGCCGCCTCGAGCCGCGCCCGCCGCTGGCCTTCGGCAAACGCTTCCTCCGGCCCCGGCCGCAAATCGGCGACCGGCAGCGCGTCGTCGAGCGGCGCGAACTGCACGGACTGCCGCCGCCGCAGCGCATCGAGCGCCGCGTTGCGCGCGATCTGCAGCAGCCATGTGCCGAAGCGCGCGTCCGGCCGCCAGCCGGGCAGCGCCTGCCACGCCTTCATGAACGTGTCCTGGGTCAGGTCCATCGCCTCGTCGCGCATCCCGGTCATCCGCAGGATGAAGCCGAACACGCGGGCCTGGTGCCGCCGCACGAGCGACGCGAACGCGGCCGTGTCGCCCGCGACGGCGCGGGCGATCGAAGCGTCCTCTTCGAAAGTCGATTCACGGTCCATCCCCCGCCCGTCCGGCCGCTCCCGTCGCTGTCAGTGCACCGGCTTCCAGCCGGGATGGTCGAAATACTCGCCGTAACGGTTGAGCGCCGTGACGACCCCGCTCACGCCTTCGTCCCGCGCGACGCCCGCGCGCTTGCCGTTCAGCACCTCGACGCCGCCCGCTAGCTCCGCAATCACCCCGTGCAGCACCTCGTCGGCCGCCGGTTCGAGCCTGCAATTATCGACGATGTACGCGACCTGCGCCTCCACCGCGCCTGCGAGCGCCGCGTAGTCGCCGGCGCCGAACTTCCCGCGATGAATCGCCTCGGCATTCTTCTCGACCCTCGCACGAATCTCCGACATCCCCTGCCGCAGCGGCGCGTCGGTGCTCCACTTGCGCCCGTGGTCGAGCTTCATCGCCGCCGGCGCAGCGCCGTGGTTATGCTCCGGCGCCGCCGCCCCGACCAATCCCGCCCCGGCCGCCAGCGCCGCCGCAACGACGATCGTCTTCACGAATTTCCCGTTCATCTGCATCCTCTCCTTCGCTTCCGCCCCGACGATCGGCGCGGTCATGGGTGAAACGAACGGGGACGGAAGATGTTCCCGATATTTTCGACGGGGGCACGGAATCGCTTTTGTCATTTCTTGACATCGCGCCGCGCCGCGCCCGTCAGCTGTTGACGCAGTTCGCCGCGCCGGCGAGGGCGAATCCCTTCGGCGGCAAGGGATAAGCGAGCTGGCACGGCTGTTGCGTAGCTCCTGCCAAGCGGGTTATCCGTGGTTCAACTAAAGGGGTTCATCATGAAAAAGGTTCAACAAGGCTTTACGCTGATCGAACTGATGATCGTCGTGGCGATCATCGGGATTCTGGCGGCCGTCGCGCTGCCGGCGTATCAGGATTACACGGCGAGGGCTCAGGCGTCTGAAGGCATGACTCTGCTCGGAGGACTTAAGATTCCTACGTCGGAGGCGCTCTCGAACAACGTTCTGGCGCAAGCTTGCAGCACCGACGCCTCAGTGGACGACGACCCGGCCACTCCCGCTAATGAAGCGGTGCCCGCCGGTGCCCTGGCTGCGGAAAACAATCTGGTTCTCACTGGGAAGTACGTTGATTCGATCGCTGCATCCGTCGACGGCGCCAACTGCGCGCTGGAAGCGACCTTCAAAACCACGGGCGTTTCCGACAAGCTGAGCGGCAAGCTCCTTCGCTTTACGTACAACCCGGCAAATGGCAACTGGAACTGCACCTCCGACATGCCGGAAGCGATTCGTCCGAAGACCTGCTCTTCGATCTAATCGGAAACAGTAGAAATAGGGGACAGACCACGTTTTTCCCCTCCCCGAGAAATACGAGAAATAGGGGACAGACCACGTTTTCCCCCTCCCCGAAAGAGACCGCTGCGGCGGTCTTTTTCTTTTTCAGACGGGAAAACGTAAAAAAGGAAAACGGGGACAGACCAAAACTAAAAACGGGGACAGACCACATTTTTCCCATTCGGCCCGAAAGCCGCTAAATGCAAACGACATTAATCTAACGCTCCGATGGTATGGTTCGGATCTTTCCGCCCCTTTCGCCGCCCCTATGCCCCGGCGCGCCCGCGTTCTCATTCCCGGTGTTCCACTGCACCTGATCCACCGCGGCAAGAACCGATCCGCCTGCTTTTTCGGCGATCACGACTACCGCTTCTTTCTCGAGCAACTCGGCGAACAGGCCGTCGCGCACGGGTGTGCCCTTCATGCGTATTGCCTGATGACCAACCATGTCCACCTGCTGCTGACTCCCGAACGGGCGGACAGTGCGGGCAAGATGATGAAGGCCCTGGGGGAGCGTTACGTGCAGTACGTCAATCGCAGCTATCAGCGAAGCGGCACCCTCTGGGAGGAGAACCGAAATAGGGGACAGACCACGTTTTCCTCAACGCGCTCCACCATTTGATAAATGGATATGACATTCCTCGAGCGACCGGATGATATGGTTTCGTTCTTTCCGTTCATCTCGACCTGCCTATGCCACGACGCGCCCGCGTTCTCATCCCGGGGATTCCCCTGCACCTGATCCCGCGGGGCAATAATCGCTCGGCCTGCTTTTTCGGCGATCACGACTACCGCTTCTTTCTCGAGCAACTCGGCGAACAGGCCGTGGCGCACGGGTGCGCCCTTCATGCGTATTGCCTGATGACCAACCATGTCCACCTGCTACTGACTCCCCAACGGGCGGACAGTGCGGGCAACATGATGAAGGCCCTGGGGCAGCGTTACGTGCAGTACGTCAATCGCAGCTATCAGCGAAGCGGCACCCTCTGGGAGGGGCGTTTCCGCTCCTGTCCGATTCAGGACGAAAGGTACCTCCTCGCGTGTCACCGCTACATCGAACTCAATCCCGTCCGCGCCTGCATGGTCGACCATCCGGGCGAGTACCGTTGGTCGAGCTATCGGGCAAACGCATAGGGAGAGCCTGACGCACTCCTCACCCCGCACACGCTCTACGCGGCTTTGGAAAGCAATGAAACGCCATGCCATGAGGCTTACGGGGAGTTATTCCGTCACGCGCTGGCGCCGGGGATCGTAGATGAGATTCGCGGCGCCACCAACGGGAATTTTGCGCTGGCGCATCCGCGCTTCGCCGCCGAAATCGAACAGACACCCGGGCGGCGAGTCGTGCGCGGACGGCCGGGACGGCCGCGGAAAGCGGTGGGCCGGACGACAGGCAATGGGCGAGGCGCCCGGTGACGAAGCAAACGCCCTCTGCTCTGTGTCGCAATCGGAAAACGTGGTCTGTCCCCGTTTTCTACAAGCTGCTGGCTTGGAATCTCGAACGCTGCCTGATGAAGCAACGCCAGTAACACTTCTCACCCAACTTGAAGAATTTGCGCGCTTTGCAAGAACTGAGGCACAAGAAAAAATGTCTCCAAGCGAACTGACGCGGTTGGAACACGTCGCTCACCGCTATCCGTATCCACCTGCGCTCTTTCGTTATGCCCTCGCCCTTGGCCTGAATCATAAATATGAAGAGGCCGAGGTCGAACTGCTCCGGCTTAAGAAATTGCATCCAATCGCCCGGATGGATGAAGCGCGCGAGGGTTGGGCAACGTTAACAAAACGATATCCCCAATTATCAAACGTTGTGGTGCCCTGACCCCCGCATCATCGAACCAGACCGCTACGGCGGTCTTCTTTTTTCCTACCGGCGCGACGAGTTCCCCGCCGAAACAGGAAAAAAAACGACTCAAGACGTCGCCGACCCGAATTGTTCCATCTTTATATTTTTCAAAAACGGAAACGGTAATGGAGGGTATACGTCTCGACCCCGTCGTTCGGCTGCCTTATACCGGCGTTGGAATAGTGGATCACTCGCAGGCCGAGTTCCTGGTCGGCGAAGCGGACGCCGAAGCCGAGGCGGTCTTCGAACTGGAAGGACGAGCCTAGCTGGTTGTCTTCGACCTCAGTGCTGCTGAAGGCCGCGACGCCGATGCCCGCCTCGATGTAGGGTCTGAACTTCTCGCCGGTGAATTCATAGACGAATACCGGGCTGAACGACAGGCTGTGGTTCGCGGCGGTTTCGTCGCCCTCCCAGTACGTGTAAGCGGCATCCCAGTAACCGCCGAGATGGCCGCTGCTGCTCTCCAGCCAACGGCTGCCGAAGTCGGCCTGAGTCCCGATTCGATAGACCGTGGTCGAATCGCCGGTGCGGCCGAGAGCGAAAGTCACATCGGCCGCCTGTGCGACGCCGATGCCCGCCACGCAGAAAGATGCAAGCGCGGCCGCCGAAATTATCTTGTTCATCGAAATACCCTTTTCTTGTTTGTGACGTACCCGCTGTTGAGGCGACACAAAGTCTAGGGACGGGAATTTTCGCGGAACTTGATGGACATCAAACGTCCGAACTATTTGAATCCACAAGATAAATAGGGAAATAGAAGACGCACGAAGCGAAAAGATCCGGGACCGACACCTTTTTCCAGGCGCACCGAGAGCCGCGAAGGAGGGCGGCCTGGACGACCGCGGAAAGCCGTAGAGACGACAGGCGATGCTGGCTGGCCCGGGCGAAGAAAAGGCGGGCGCCGAAAAAATGGTGGACTCCCCGTCGTTCTGCTCATCGAAACGCCCGCTGCTGCCGGACTGCTTGCGCGCTCTGAAACGCTTCCACCAGCCCCTGGTGATCCACAATCCGGCGCACCAGCACGACCGACTCGCCGCCGTTGCACACCGCGGACAGCACTGAACCGGCGCAGACCAATGGATCCTCAGTGGCCTGTCCACGATTTCCTGACTAACATATAGCTAACTATACAAAACGTTCGAACTAGCTATGTACAGCGTGCCGATATACGACGCCAAGAACCGCTTTTCCGAGTTGGTTGCCGCGGTCGAACGCGGGGACGAGGTGTCGATTACTCGACGCGGCGTTCCCGTCGCGAAACTGGTTGCGGCGTCCGCCGATGAAGCGGATGCCGACGCGCGGCGCGCCCGCGTGGCCGCGGCGCTGGCGACGCTGCGAAAGTTGCGGGAGCGCGTCGAACTCGAGGGAAATTTGAAGGAAATCGCCCGCGCGGGGCTCGACTGATGCCGTTCGTCATCGACAACTCGGTGATCTGCGGCTGGTTTATGGGCAACCAGGCGACCGCGTACAGCGACGCGATCGGCGACCGCCTGCTCGGCGACCGTTGCGTCGCTCCCGTGCTACTGCAACTCGAATTCGCGAATGTCTTGCGCGCGGCTTGCAAGCGCCGGCGGATGGGGATCGAGGATGCGCGAACGGCGGTCGATCAGATCGAATTGCTTCCGATTGACATTGACCGCGAAATGCCCCGGACCGGGGGCGATTTTGTCGCTGGCGCTGCGTTACGACTTGTCGAGCTACGACGCGGCCTATCTCGAACTCGCACTACGGAAGCAACTACCGATCGCAACGCAAGACGAAGCGCTCCGTGAGGCAGCGTGGGCGGCCGGCGTGGGCGTGGTTCGGGAGAAGTAGCGGAGAACAATCCGCGCCCGCGAAGCGAAGTCGATACTTGTCAGCGCGCCCACCACGATTGTTCGGCACCGAGACGGCCTGGTAACCCGTTACTCCATCCCCCACTTCTCCAAGCGATAGCGCAACTGCCGCAGCGTCATACCGAGGCGCCGAGCGGCTTCTGAGCGATTCCAGCGGGTGTCGTCGAGCATGCGCAGGACGCGGGCGCGCTCAGCGTCTTCGTCGCCCTCCAGCTCGTCCTGCGGGCGGTGGGCACCGAGGGCGGTCGGTGCAGGGCGGAGGGGTTCGGGCCGCTGCAGTGCGACGTCGTCGACACCGATCTCGTCGCCGTCGCACAGTGCGCAGGCGCGTTCGAGAAGGTTTTCGAGTTCGCGCACGTTGCCCGGGAAAGGGTGCTGCTGCAGCGCGGCGGTGGCGCCCGGGCTCAGGCGCCGGGGCGCGGCGCCTTCGCGTTCGGCGAGTCGCGCGAGGATGTGCGCCGCGAGATCCGGGATGTCCTCCGGTCGTTCGCGCAGCGGCGGCACCCGCAGCGTGATGACGTTGATGCGGAAATAGAGATCCTGGCGGAACTTGCCTTCGGCGACGAGCTGCGCGAGGTCACGGTGCGACGCCGACAGGATGCGCACATCGACCGATTCCTCGGTGTGCGCGCCGACCGAACGCACTGCGCGTTCCTGGATCGCGCGCAGGAGCTTGACCTGCATCGCGAGCGGCAGGTCGGCGACTTCGTCGAGGAACAGCGTGCCGCCGCGCGCCGCCTGGAACAGGCCGTCCTTGTCGGCGACCGCACCGGTGAAGCTGCCCTTGCGATGGCCGAAGAACTCGCTTTCCATCAGCTCCGGGGAGATCGCGCCGCAGTTGACCGGCACGAACGGCGCCGCGGCCCGCGGCCCCATTTCATGGATCAGCCGCGCGGTCACTTCCTTGCCGGTGCCCGATTCGCCCTGGATGAAGACCGGCGCCTGGTTGCGCGCGAGCTTGGCGACCTGCGCGCGCAGTTGCGCGAGCGCGGTGGAGTCGCCGACGAGGCTGCGGCCTGCTTCGCCGGCCGCCGCGCGCGCCGGCGGTTCGAGTTTCAGCGCGTGGTTGACGAGTTCGCGCAACGCCTTGAGTTCGACTGGTTTCGTCACGAAGTCGAATGCGCCGGCTTTCAGCGCGCGGATCGCCGTTTCGATGCTGCCGTAGGCAGTGATCACCGCGACCGGCAGGCCGGGAAAATTCGCCTGAATGTCGGCGACGAGTTCAAGGCCGTCGCCGTCGGGCAGCCGCATGTCGGTCAGGCACAGGCGGTACGCCTTTTCGCCAAGCAGGCGGCGCGCGTCGGCGAGCGTCCCCGCGGTGTCGGATGCGAGACCCATGCGCAGCAGCGACAGTTCGAGCACTTCGCGGATGTCTTCCTCGTCGTCGACGATGAGGACGTCAGTGCCGCGCGGGCGCTGCCGCCGTTCGGGTTGGTTCATGGCTGACTCCGTCCGGTGAGCACGAAGTGGGCGCCGGGCGCGTTGTCGCGCAGTTCGAGCGTCGCGCCGTTGGCTTCGGCGAGCTCGCGCGCAATGTAGAGACCCAGCCCGGTGCCCTTCGGGTGCGTCGTGAAGAAGGGTTCGAAGACGCGCGCGCGCTCGCTTTCGGCGATGCCGGGGCCGTCGTCGACGACATGCAGCGCCGTCTGCCCGTTCGCCTCGCGCGTCGAGAAGATACGCACCGAATCGGCTCCGCCTGATGCGTAACGGCGCGCGTTGCCGAGGAGGTTGTCGAGAATCTGGTGCAGGTGCGCGCGGTCGATCGCGAGCGTTGCGTCGGCGGCGATGTCGATGCCGAACACCTTGCGCTCGCTGTCGCCGCCGAGGGCGAACTCCTCGACGAGGCTCGCGACGAACGGCGCCAGCACGAGCGCCTCGGGCAGCGTTTCCCCGCGGCGTCCGAGCGCGAGCACGTCGCGGATCATGCGTTCGATGCGCCGCGCGTTGTCGTTGATGATCCGCACGAGCCGCACCTGCACGTCGCCGCGCTTCTCCTCGGTCAGCAACTCGGCGGCCTGCGTGACCGCCGCGAGCGGGTTGCGGATCTCGTGCGCCATGCTCGCGGTGAGGCGGCCGAGCGCGGCGAGCTTGAGCTGCTGGACGTGCGTCTGGATTTCTTCGAAATCGGTCAGGTAGATCAGCGTGTCGCCGTCGGTCCCGTTCGCGTCGGCGCCGACCGCACGGCAGCGCAGCAACTTGCCCGATGCGCCGAGGCGCTGCAGCGTGCCTTCAGCGCCGGCGCAGCGCGTGCGGCAATCCGCGAAAGCCGGGTCGATGTCGGTGAGCGTCCGTCCCTCGATCGCGGCGCAGCCCAGCAATTCCCGCGCGCGCGGGTTCGCGTGGGTGACGCGTCCGTCGCTGCCGAGCACGACGACCCCGTCCTGCATGTCGCGAATGATGCGTTCATTGACTGCCTGCTGTTTCGCGAGCGCTTCGCCGCGCTGCGCCGCGAGCGACTCGTTCGCCTTCGCGCGCAGCGCGAGCAGCCGGGCGGTGATCGCGATACCGAAGAAGCCGATGCAGACGAAGCCGACCTGCAGGAAGTCCGCCGACGAGCCGCCGCTGTAATAGCGCCACGCATTCTCCGCGAGCACGGCGACGGTCGCGAGCGACGCGAAGAACAGCACCATCCGCCCGTCGGCGACGAGACCGGCGCCAGCGAGGATCACCATCATCAGCACTGGCATGCCGCTGCGATAACCGCCGCTCGCCCACATCAGCACCGTGAGCACGACGATGTCGATGACGATCTGGATCGTGATCAGGCGCTCGAGCCCGAGGGCGCGCGCCGCGTCGGGAAAACCGAGGGCGAGCACCGCGCCGCCGTACGCGAGTGCCGTGCCGACGAAGAGGTTCGGCGCCGCCTCGCCGAGATTGAGCTCGCGCCCGGCGACGAGAAAGAGGCCCGCGACGACGAGACGGAAGAAGTTCAGGTAGCGCAGCGGCACCCAGCGGGACGGGTCGAGTTCGGGCAGCGCCGCGTCGCGCATCGCCGGTTCAGCGCCGCACGCCGAGGCGCCGGTGTTCCTCGCAGCAGAAGAAATCCTCGCCGTCGCGCACCCCTTCGCTCTCGGGGACGTGCAGGCCGCAATGCGCGCAGCCAAGCATCCGCTCGGGCTCGGCGGAACGCGACCGCTTTTCCCCACCCGCGCCGGGCCTGCTGCGGTCGAAGCGCGTCAGTGCGCGACGCACCCACCAGATGGCGATCAGGACGAGGACGAAGATCAGTAGACTGCGCACGGGCGAAGGATCGGCGAGGAATCGAGGCGGCGGAAGTTTAGCACGCGCGTTTGCCGCGACTGCCCGCCGTCAGGTCGCGGCTCTCGAACTTGCAGCCGGCACTGCAGACAGCCGGTTCGGACCATTGCCTGCGTCCCCATGCCCGGCCGTAACCTATCGACAAGGCGTTACACGCGGCACAGCCGCTCGCACGCCGCGGCCAGCGTGTCCTCGTTCTTCGCGAAGCAGAAGCGGATCACGCGGTCGTCGTGCGCGTCGGAAAAGAACGCCGAGACCGGGATCGCGGCGACGCCGGTGTCGCGGGTCAGCCGTTCGACGAACGCGACGTCGGACTCGTCCGAGATCGCCGCATAGCGCGCGAGCTGGAAATACGTGCCGTGCGAGTCGAGGAGCTCGAAGCGCGAGACGGCGAGCCGGTCCCTGAAGAAATCGCGCTTCGCCGCGTAGAACGCCGCGAGCCCCTCGTGGCGCGACGCGTCGGCCATGTAGTCGGCGAGCGCGAACTGCACCGGTGTGTTCACCGTGAAGACGTTGAACTGGTGCACCTTGCGGAACTCGGCCGTCAGCTCGCGCGGCGCGACGACGTAGCCGACTTTCCAGCCGGTGATGTGATAGGTCTTGCCGAAGCTCGACACGATGACGCTGCGCGCGGCGAGCTCGGGGTGGCGAGCGCAGCTCTCGTGCCGGCGGCCGTCGAAGACGATGTGCTCGTAGACTTCGTCCGAGACGACGACGATGCCGGTGCCGCGGGTCAGCGCAGCGAGCCTCGTCATGTCCTCGGCCGACCACACCGTCGCGGTCGGGTTGTGCGGACTGTTGATCATGATCATCCGCGTGCGCGGCGTGATCGCCGCGGCGACCGCATCCCAGTCCGGGCGGTAGTCGGGGGCGGCGAGCCGCAGCCGCACGACGCGTCCGCCCTGCAGCTCGATCGCCGGCGCGTAGCAGTCGTACACCGGCTCGAAGACGATGACTTCGTCGCCCGGGTGCACGAGCGCGGCGACCGCGGTGAACAGCGCCTGGGTCGCACCGGCCGTCACGGTGATCTCGGTGTCGGGGTCGTAGGTCGTGCCGTACAGGTCGGCTACCTTGCGCGCGATCGCTTCCCGCAGCGGCGCGACGCCCCCCATCGGCGCGTACTGGTTCCAGCCCGCGCGCATCCAGTGCGCAACCCGCTCGAACAGCGCGTCCTCGGCGTGGAAGTCCGGAAAGCCCTGCGACAGGTTGATCGCACCGCATTCCTGCGCGAGCCGGGACATCACCGTGAAGATCGTCGTGCCGACGTTCGGCAGGCGGGATTCGATGCGGGCGGGGAAGCTGGGCATGGCGGCAGCGACAGGATCGGAATGCGGGGCATTCTGGCAGAGCGCCGGTCGAAGGCCAATTGCGCGGACGCGCCCCAGCCGATGCGTCCCGGCCCCTGTCGTTCGGGTTCCCGTGGGGGTCCGGGCGCGACCCAGCCGCGCGAGCGGATTTCCGCGCCGGCATTCGAACCCTCGCTGCGTCGCCGGGACAAAGGACTAAAATGCGCGCCATGTTTACTCAGCCCATCCCCACCGTCGTCCGCGATGGCGACGCTGTCGTCATCCTCGACCAGACGCTGCTGCCGTACCGCACCGAGCAGCGCGTCCTCGCCTCGCTCGCCGATGTTGCCACCGCGATCCGCTCGATGCAGGTCCGCGGCGCGCCGCTGATCGGCGCCACGGCGGCGTTCGGCGTCGCGATCGCGCTCGTGAGCGACCGCAGCGATGCGCAGCTCGACCGCGCGTTGACGACGCTCGCGGCGACGCGCCCGACCGCGGTCAACCTGCACTGGGCGCTCGCGCGCATGGACGCGACACTGCGGCCGCTGCCCGAATCCGCCCGCGGCGACGCGGCCTGGGCCGAAGCCGAAGCAATTCGCGAAGCCGACGCGGACACCTGCGCCGCGATCGGCGAGCACGGCGTCGCGCTGATCGAAGAGGTCGTCGCCCGGCGCAACGGCCCGGTCCGCGTGATGACGCATTGCAACGCCGGCTGGCTTGCGACCTGCGGCGCTGGCACGGCGCTCGCGCCGGTCTATCGGGCGCACGCAAAGGGCATCGCCGTGCATGTCTGGGTCAGCGAAACGCGGCCGCGCAACCAGGGCCTGCTGACGGCGTGGGAGCTGCGCGAAGCCGGCGTGCCGCACAGCCTGATCGCCGACAACGCCGCCGGCATCCTGCTCGCGCGCGGCGAAGTCGACCTCGTGATCACCGGCGCCGACCGCGTCGCCGCGAACGGCGACTCGGCGAACAAGGTCGGCAC
>NZ_JAKFEF010000019.1:0-4444 GCF_036675785.1 Aromatoleum sp. | reverse complement strand
CGGGCACAATCCGGGTCGACCAGAGCGAACCGGGCGGGGTGGGCATCACGGCGCCGCGCGCGCAGCGCACGCTCGAACGCGCTGCGGCTCGCAAAAGGTTGCTGGGCGCGTTGCACGACCGGCGCACGGGCCCTGTCGACCTTCCTGTCCGCAGGCGGGGGGGCGCCACCCGTGCCGAGGTGCGCGTTGTCGCACGGCGCGCTCGTGCCTACTTGGGCATGCCGCTGCAACTCTCGGACGGGCGCCGAACGCTGGCTCTTACAACACGCCAGACCGCCGGGATCCTCGCGGTGCGACGCGACCAAGACACGGATGCCGGAGGGTTGTTGGTGGGGGTCGATGCGTCGGCCGTCCAACGCCTGGTCGATGGCTTGGCGCGTGATCTTGACCGGACGCCGGCCAATGCGCGCATCAGCGCTTCGAGGCGGCCGCGCGTCACTGTCGAGGGCCACGGCGACATCAGCTGGCGCCCGCGCAAGGCGAACGTCGCCGTGACCCCGGGCGCCCCGGGCCGCCGGCTGCAGCGAGCCGAGGCCGTCGTGGCGCTGACGGATGCCGTGGGCCGCGGCCGCCATCGCGTCGCGCTCGCCTTCAAGCGCGCCCCGCCCCGGATCACGACCGCCGACGCCCGCGCCGTCGACTCCCTCCTCGGCACGTTCACGACGCGCTACCCCTGCTGTCAGCCGCGGGTCACGAACATCCGCCTGATCGCCAAGGCGATCGACGGCACCGTCGTCATGCCCGGCGAGCCGTTCTCCCTGAACCAGAGCAGCGGAGAACGCACCCGCGCCGGCGGATACGTCAAAGCCCCGTTCATCGCCGACGGAGAGCTCGCCGAGTCGATCGGCGGCGGCGTCTCGCAGGTGTCGACGACGCTGTACAACGCCGTGTTCTTCGCCGGACTGCGGATCGGATCCCATCAGCCGCACAGCTTCTACATCGACCGCTATCCGCCCGGCCGCGAAGCCACGCTGAACTTCCCCGACATCGATCTGCGCTGGACGAACGACACGCCGGCGCCCGTGCTGATCCGCGCCTCGACCGGCGAGACGTCGGTCGTCCTGAGCCTCTACGGGACCGACACCGGTCGACGGGTTCGCGCCCAGACCGGTTCACGCATGCCGGTATCCGACGGAGACTTCGCGATCACCGTCACCCGCGTCCTGCGCTTCCGCGACGGGAACGTCGATCGCCAGGCGTACACGACGCGGTACGACCGCCCGCCTCCCCCTGCGTAAGCCGACCGCGGTCTCTGACGCCTACGTTCTGTAGGATGCGACGACGCCCCTCCTCAAGGCGTGTTGGACGTTGGCTGGGGCGCGGCGATCTTGACGTCGCCGCGCCCTGTCCTTCCCAGTGGTGACATTCACCGACGGTCGTCGGTTGGGCGTCCGGCTCGCGTCTTGAGCAGAGTGAGCATCAGACCGCACTGCGCTCCGTGGCCTCGCCAACGGGTGGGCGCCGCGGTGTGGTCTACGCGGGGTCGTCGCAGCCGGATCCTGCCTGGGCGAGTGCGCGCGAAGCGGCATCGCCGCTTCGCGCACCCGTACGGGTTAACCGTGGTCCATCCCCATCGTCCCGTCGTTCATGGCGTCATCCTCCTTGGCGTCCTCCGCGGGCACGCCGCCCGCGGGTGAGGGCCCGCCGAACTCTGCGGTTCGGTGCTTGTTCATCGCGGTGATCTCCTTCGCCTGGGCGGCGATGATCTGGGTCGCGAGTTGCTTGGCTTGCGGGTTCGAGCCCTCGGCGAGTTCGACACGAGCCATGCGGATCGCGCCCTGATGGTGGGGAATCATCATGTCGATGAAGGCCCGATCAAACGGCTTAGCGGTCTTGAGTTCAGACACGTCCATGTCCATGCCCATCTGATGCTCGGGAACACCCAGGCTCTTCTCCTTCACGCCGGCGTCGTCAAGCCGCGAAGCGATGACCCTCATCTTCGTGATCTCCGACGTCTGCGAGCTGATGATGTCGCCCGCGAGCTCGGTGACGAACGTGCTCTGGCCACGGTCTTCGGCGATGTTCGCCATCTCGACGGCGGATTCGTGATGGGGAATCATGTCCGCGACGAACGCGCGATCAATGCCGTTGCCGGCCGTGCTGGGTGCGCCGCCGCTGCTGTCGTCGTCGCTTCCGCAGGCGGCGAGCGTCCCGGTCAAGAAGGCGCCGGCGACGAACAGCGTTACGAGCATGCGTGCTCGCCTGTGCTTGGTGATGTCCATGTGCTTACTCCTCAATACGTGATGTCGGTGCCGCTCAGGCGGCGGACAGATGTCTGGGCTTTGAGCCCTGATGCCGGTGAGTCGGCACCGATCAACATCGAAAGACCTGAAGGACAGCGGGACCGGCCCGGGAACACGGGACCGGTCGTTGACGTGCCCCCGTCGGGCGCGACTGGATACACGTCCGCGCCCACGTAGGGCCGGGCAGTTCAGGACGGGTCGTGGCGACGGCGACGATTGCGAGCGCGAGCGCGAGCGCCGCCGTCTGGGCGATGGCGAGGCACGCCGCCATGTCGTCGCCCATATGGCGCTCGGCCAGCGCGCTGTGTGCCGCGAACACCAACCAGCACAGGGTCAGCGCAAGAAGTAGCGCAGCGAGGCGCTGGTGATGCCGGCGTCGGAACTGGTTGAGCGAGATCAGCATGTCGTTGCCCGCAAACGGTTTCCCGAGCTACTACGTACCCTACAAGCTGTCGGACCATCTTCCCGGGTGGCGGCAAGCGGCGGTGGGCGTGACGGCGGCGCCCTATGTAACCTACGATACGTAGGAGGATGCTGGCTCTCGTCGCACCGCGCGCTGCGCTCGCAATCGAGGAGTTCGCCCCGCATGTTATGGCCAGGGTTTCGAGCCACGTATCGGTGCCGGCTCAGCCCACCGGACGCCGCGGCCGGCGCGCGAGCCATCGATGACAGCGCTGCGGGCAATCCTGCGCTTCGTCGCTGCTGTGTCTTGCCTGAGCGGCGTGCTGATCGTCGTAGACGCTGGACTTACGCTCGCGTGGCAGGAGCCGATCTCGGCGCTGACCGCGGCGCGTAGTCAAGCCGTCGCAAACGAGCAACTGGAGCGCGAGATCGCCTCGTTCGAGCGCGGTCGGGCGGCGCCGACGGCCGCACGCTCAGACCCTCGTGCCCTGCGCGTCGCGGCTCGCCGCTTCCGGGCACGTCTGCAAACGGGACGCGCCATCGGCCGGATATCGCTGCCTTCACTTGATCGTCAGTACGTGGTGGTGCAGGGCACGGGTACCGAACCGCTGCGCAAGGGACCCGGGCACTATGCGGACACGCCCCTCCCGGCCAAGGAGGCACGATCGGGATCGCCGGGCACCGTACGACCTACCTCGCGCCGTTTCGAACGATCAACCGGCTTCGCCGCGGCGAGCGGATCGTCGTGACGATGCCGTACGGCCGTTTCGAATACCGGGTGCGGCGCACACGGATCGTCTCGCCAAGCGCTCTCTGGGTCAAGCGTCCCGTCGGGTACGAGCAGCTGATTCTCAGCGCCTGCCATCCGCTGTACAGCGCGACCAAGCGCATCGTCGTCTTCGCACGCCTCGTCGGTACCCGTCCGCCGAGCAGACGGGAGCCGACGTGAGCAGCGAGGGCCGAAGCGGGAGCCGCGGCAACCCGCGGCAACGGTCGCACTGGCTGCGGCGGGTGGCGTACTGGGGGCTTGTGCTCGTCGTCTCGGTGGTCCTCGTCGTCCTTCTGCTCGGGTTCTTTGAATCGCGTGACGCGAGCGAGGTGGGCGCGACCGCGGTGACCGAGCGCCTGCCGCATGCGCATCCTGCGAAGGCGCGCGCTGCGTGAGCACGCCGGATCGCTGTGACGTCCCGCGGAGGCTCCCTACATCGTGTAGGATGCTGCTGCGTCCTTCATCAGTCAGCGCATGAGGAAGCGGCGCGGCGGCGTACCTTGGCGTCGCCGAGCCTCGACCTTCGGGAACCATCGCCTCGCGACAGAGGTGCGGATGATGTGAATACGGCGATGGCATCACCCGTCGGCACGCTGCTCTCCAACCGCTATCGGCTCGACGCACAGGTCGGGCTCGGCGGCATGTCGACGGTCTATCGCGCGTTCGACACCGTGCTGGAGCGCCAGGTGGCGATCAAGCTCATGCATCGGGAGATCGCCGGCGACTCCGATCAGCTGGAGCGCTTCCGCCGCGAGGCGCGCGCCGTGGCGCAGCTCAACCACCCGAACATCGTCGGGGTCATCGACGCCGGCGAGGAGGGCGATCCGGACTATCCGACGCCCTACATCGTCTTCGAGTACGTCGAGGGCGAGACGCTCAAGCAGCGCATCCGGCGCAACACGAAGCTGTCGGTGTCGGAGTCGATCGCCTACGCGATCGAGATCGCGCGCGCGCTCGGCGCCGCCCACGAGCGCCAGATCGTCCACCGCGACGTCAAGCCGCAGAACGTCCTCATCGACGAGGAGGGCGC